>NZ_JBVJGZ010000006.1:140160-273880 GCF_055587025.1 Streptomyces sp. NPDC048600
GCCCGGGAGGGGAGACACCGTCCGGGCCCCGCACGTGCGCCGTTCCTCCTATGGACCTACGGAAGGTGACCGCGCGGGGCGGACGGCGGTTACCGGTGCGGGGTGCACACGGCACCCCGAACCGGACGAGGAGAGCGCGATGGTCGTTGGTGTCGGCGGAGTGGCGGTCGGGGCGGAGCAGGGTCCCGCGAGACGGGCGAGCGGAACCCGACGCGACATGCTGCGCGGGCTGGCCGCGTCGGCGGGCGCGCTGGCGCTCGCGCCGGTGGTCGCCGCCTCCCGGCCGGTGCGCGCTGAGCCGGCCGACGGCCGCCCGGGCGAGGAGGCGTTCGACGAGGTCTACCTGGGCCACCACATCCGCGGGATCAAGACGCTGCCGGGCCGCACCTTCGGCGACGGCGAGTGGCACGTCACCGTCGACGGCCGGCCGCTCCAGCTGATGCGGCGCGCCGACGGCACCTGGCTGACCATGGTCGACCACTACGCCTCCTACGCCACCCCGCTGGAGGCGGCCCGCGCCGCCGTCGAGGAACTCGGCCCGGCCCAGAAGCTGCGGGAGACGACCCGCCACCACCATCACGACACACAGCAGGGGGGACACGGCCATGGCGTACGTCCGTAAGGACGTCAGCACCCTGACGAGCGCCGAGCGGCGCCGGTTCGTCAAGGCGATGCTGGAGCTCAAACGGCGCGGCGAGTACGACGAGTTCGTACGGATGCACATCGAGTACTACGTCGCCGACGGGGAGGGCGGTCTGCGCACCGCCCACATGGCCCCGTCCTTCCTGCCCTGGCACCGGCAGTTCCTGCTGGACCTGGAGAGGGCGCTGCGGCGCGTCGACCCGTCCGTGACGCTGCCGTACTGGGACTGGACGCGCAACCGTGCCGCGAACTCCGTGCCGTGGACGTCGGACCTGCTCGGCGGCAACGGGCGCAGCTGGGACCGGCAGGTGACCACGGGGCCGTTCGCGTACCGGACGGGCGCGTGGACGCTCAAGGAGGGGGTGACGGACGCGGAGTTCCTCACCCGGGACCTGGGCCGGGCCCGCGCCCCGATCGCGCTGCCGACGGCGAGCGACGTGGAGTGGGCGGTGAAGGACCCGGTGTACGACGTGGCGCCCTGGAACTCCACGTCCGCCCGGGGCTTCCGCAACAAGCTGGAGGGCTGGGGGACCGGCTCCGGCAGCGCGGCCTGGCGCAACCACAACCGGGTACACCGCTGGGTCGGCGGGGTGATGGTCGGCGGGGCCTCGGTGAACGACCCGGTCTTCTGGCTGCACCACGCCTTCATCGACCTGCTGTGGCAGCGCTGGCAGCGGCGGCACAGTGTGCACCGCTATCTGCCCGCCCGTCCGCCGGGCCCGGGCGATCCGCAGCGGGGCCGGGTCGTGGCGCGGCTGGAGAAGCTGCCGCCGTGGGAGGTGACACCGGACCGGCTGGAGGACGTCAGCCGGATCTACCGCTACGCCTGAGCGGCGGTGACGTCCTCCGCGGGACAGGTGAGAGCCCCGGCGCTCGGAGTGCCGGGGCTCTCGTGTGCGGTCGCGGACGAACCGTCAGCCGCCGTAGCCGTAGTCGCCCTCGGCCTCGGGGCCGTCGACGTTGGCGCAGGTGTTGCCGAACGCGGGGTTCAGCAGACCGACCACGTCGATCGTGTTGCCGCACACGTTGACCGGCACATGGACGGGGACCTGGACGAGGTTGCCCGAGAGCACGCCGGGCGACCCGACGGCCTCGCCGGCGGCGCCGGCGTCCGCCAGGGCCAGGCCGGCCCCGCCGATGGCCATGGCACCCGTGCCGAGGGCCACCACGGCCGCCTTCGCGATGCGAGACATCACGTTCTCCTTCTTGCTCGACTGAAGAGGGCGACGGCAGGTCTCGCCGCCGCACTTCCCCTTCAACGCGGGGGGTGGGGGCGGGTCACGGTGGAGACGGCCGGATCACTCTTTCCGAACAGTGCGGACCGTTCCGTGCGAGCGGACGCGCAGGGCTCCGCGCGGGGTGGGCTGCGCGGAACGCCTCCTTCGGGCGGACGCTTCGGGCGGACGCGGGAGCGGGCGTCACGCCCCCGCGTGGCCCCGGTAATTCACCTCCGGCCCGGCGGCGGCCTGCACTAGCCTCGCGGGATGACGACGAGCGCGCGGACGGCGCAGGACGCGACAGCGGGCCCCGGACCCGGCACCGGCCTTCCCGGGGAACGTTCCCCCGAACGGCTGATCGGGCTGTTCGCCGAGGAGAGCCGGGTACGGGCCTTCGCGGCGGTGGCCCTCGGGGCGGCGAGTCCCGCGGAGGTGGCCGAGCGGGCCGGACTGACCGCCAGGGGCGCGGCCACGGCCCTGGCGCGGCTGCGGGAGCACGGCGCGGTGACCGGCGGACCCGACGGGGAGCTGGGCGTCGCGTACGACGTCTTCCGCGACCTGGCCCGCGCGGGACGGCCCAGGCCCGCCGACGGCCCCGGCACGGGGGACACGCGCACCGACATGGTCCTGCGCACCTTCGTCCGCGAGGGCCGGCTGGTACGGCTCCCGGCCCGCTGGAACCGCCGGGAGCTCGTCCTGCGGCACATCGCCGAGCAGAGCTTCGTGCCGGGCGTCGCCTATCCGGAGCGCGTGGTGGA
This sequence comes from Streptomyces sp. NPDC048600, assembly GCF_055587025.1. Lineage (NCBI taxonomy): Bacteria > Bacillati > Actinomycetota > Actinomycetes > Kitasatosporales > Streptomycetaceae > Streptomyces > Streptomyces sp. NPDC048600. The sequence goes on from NZ_JBVJGZ010000006.1 coordinate 142,778, forward strand.
CGAGAAGCTGCGCGCCTGGTGCGAGGACGGCGAGGTCGACCATGTGACCCTGCGGCGATATCTGGTCGATCTGCGGCAGCTGAGCCGCAGCGAGGGCGTGTACAGGCGCTTGGCCTGACAACGTTGTGCCTTGCCCCGTACCAGCGAGAAGACCGGCGTTTTCGCTGGTCGAAGGGAACTTGCGCCCCCGGCAGGACTCGAACCTGCGGCCAAGCGCTTAGAAGGCGCCTGCTCTATCCACTGAGCTACGGGGGCCGGGTGTGGCCTCGGTCGTGGGTGCCCGGGTGCGGGCTGAACCCTGACGTCGCCGGGGACAAGGATAGGGCTCCCCGATCCGTGTCCCTGCCGCCTCTCCTCCGTGGCTCGATGTGGAGGTTCGGTGAAGCGGTCCTGATAATCGCAGGCAGTGACGAATCGTGCATCGCTTTTGACGTCTCGGACCACGGGTGTTGTGCACTCGTTATGCCTGGACTCGACCGGTGTCCCGGACGTCCCTTCCGCCCCTTCTGTCCTGTCGGCACGCAGAGATGCCTATATGCTTCAGAATTCCCCTGAAATTGGGCATTCTTCGCATGTGGTGACCTTGGACGTACGGCCTCAGCTGCTCGACGCACTCTCCGCCCTGCGCGACCGTGTCGCCGCCGCACGCTTTCCGCTGCCCCTGGCGGGGGCTCCACGCGCGCGTGCCAACCGCGACGAACTGCTCGCGCAACTGGACGACTATCTGGTGCCCAGGCTCAGAGACCCTGAAGCACCCCTGCTCGCGGTCGTGGGCGGATCCACCGGGGCGGGCAAGTCCACCCTGGTCAACTCCCTCGTGGGACGGCGGGTCAGCGAGGCGGGCGTGCTGCGGCCGACGACCCGGACACCGGTGCTGGTGTGCCACCCGGAGGACCATCACTGGTTCAGCGGCATGCGGGTGCTGCCCGACCTCACCCGCGTCTGGGTGCCCCACCAGGAGCCGGAGGACCTGCTGCTGCCCGGCGAGCATCCCGCGCGCGTGCTGCGCATCGAGACCGCCGACACCCTCCCGCGCGGCCTCGCCCTCCTCGACGCCCCCGACATCGACTCCCTCGTCGCCGACAACCGGTGCCTGGCCGCCGAGCTGATCTGCGCCGCCGACATCTGGATCATGGTCACCACCGCCGCCCGCTACGCCGACGCCGTGCCCTGGCATCTGCTGCGCACCGCCAAGGAGTACAAGGCGACCCTGGTGACCGTCCTCGACCGGGTTCCCCACCAGGTCGTCTCCGAGGTGTCCCGGCAGTACGGCGCCCTGCTCACCAAGGCCGGCCTCGGCGAGGTGCCCCGGTTCACCGTGCCCGAACTGCCCGAGTCCGCCTGGGGCGGCGGTCTGCTGCCCGCCAGCGCGGTGGCCCAGCTGCGCACCTGGCTGGTGCACCAGGCCCAGGACCCGGGCGCCCGCCAGTACGCCATGGCCCGCACGGCGTACGGCATCCTCGACTCGCTCAAGGCCCGGATGCCCGAGCTGGCCGGTGCCGCCGCCGCGCAGTACGCCGCCGCCCTGCGGCTCACCGCCGCCGTCGACTCCGCCTACGACAGCGAGCACACACGCGTGCGCAGCCGGCTCCAGGCCGGAGCCGTGCTCGCCGGAGGCGCCCTCAAACGCTGGCGGGCCTTCCCCCTCGACTGCACCGCCGCCGAACTGCTCGACGCGCTCGTGGACAGCCTCGGCGCCCTGCTGCTGTGCGCCGTCACCGCCGCCGACGAGCGTTCCGACGACGCCTGGCGCCGCGAGCCCGCCTCGGGCGCCCCGGAGCTGCTCGCCGCCCGCGAGCCGCAGGCGGAGAGCGCCGAGCACCGCATCGGGATGGCCGTACGGCGGTGGCGGCGCGAGCTGGAGGAGTTCGCCGAGGAGGAGATCCGGGGCGTCGAGCGGAGCCAGGCCCCCGACCCCGAGGCGATCGCGGCGCTGGTCGCCACCGCGCTGCTCGGCGGACGCCGGGCGCGCTCCGCGGGCGAACGGCTCGCCGAGCGGCTCGGGGCGCACGGGGCGCTGCGGCTGCGAGACCGGGGCGGACGGCTGCTCGCCGAGCACGTCGACCGCGTTCTGCACACCGAGCGCGAGCGGCGCCTCGCCCCTCTCGACGGCCTCGACGTCCACCCCGAGCCGCAGGCCGAGCTCATTGCCGCGCTGTCCGTACTTCAGAAGGAGAGGTGACCGGTGACCGCCGTAGCTGACCAGGACCACACGGATCACTCGGATCGCTCGGATCGCTCGGACCGGACGGGCCGCGCGGAGCACGACGCTCCCACCGGCGGCCCCGGCGAGTCCGCCGACGGTGACCGGGGCGGTCACGGCCGGGACACCGCGGGGGAGGCCCCGCGCGAGCCGGCCGCCGAGGAGACCGCACAGGCGCCCGGCGAGGTGCCTCGGAAGGCTGCGGACGGCGCCCACGCGCGCGTGCCCGAAGAGGAGACCGCGGGGGCGGGTCCCGCCCGGCGTACGAACGACCCACGGGGTGCCGACGGCGGTGAGGCGCGGCCCGATGAAGGCGCGGGCGGCTGGGACGACGGGCTGATCGCGCGGCGCGTCAACGAGGACGAGCAGGCGGCCGCCGCGGCGGAGAGCAGGGTGTCCGTACCGCTGACCTCGGCCCCGCTGGCGTACGACGGCGCGCTGCGGTCCCGTCTCGACGCCCTGCGCGAGCTGGTGGGGCTCTCCCGCACCCGGCTGGACAGCCGCACGCTCGCCGAGGCCGGCCGCGTGCTCGACGAGGCGGCCGCGCGGCGCAGGCTCTCCGGGCAGCACACGGTCGTCGCCGTCGCGGGCGCCACCGGCAGCGGCAAGTCGCAGCTGTTCAACGCGCTCGCCGGGGTGGCGATCTCGGAGACCGGCGTACGACGGCCCACCACGGCCCTGCCGATCGCCTGCACCTGGAGCGACGGGGCGGCGGCCCTCATCGACCGGATCGGCATCCCGGGCCGGCTGCGCCGGCGGCCGGTGCAGAGCGCGGAGGCGGAGGAGCAGTTGCGCGGGCTGGTCCTGGTCGACCTGCCCGACCTCGACTCTGCCGCCGTACAGCACCGCGAGCACGCGGAACGGGTGCTCGCGCTGGTCGACGCGGTGATCTGGGTCGTGGACCCGGAGAAGTACGCCGACGCCGTGCTGCACGAGCGCTATCTGCGGCCGATGGCCGGGCACGCGGAGGTGATGTTCGTCGTCCTCAACCAGGTCGACCGGCTGCCCGGGGAGGCCGCCGAACAGGTCCTCGACGATCTGCGCAGACTGCTCGACGAGGACGGGATCGCGCTCGGCGAGTACGGCGAACCCGGCGCGCACGTGCTCGCGCTGTCCGCGCTCACCGGGGACGGAGTCGGTGAACTGCGCGAGGCCCTCGGCCAGTTCCTGGCCGAGCGGGGTGCCCCGGCGCGGCGGATCGCCGCCGATCTGGACTCCGCCGCCGTGGGACTGCGGCCCGTGTACGCGACCGGGCTGCGGACGGGGCTGAGCGAGGAGGCGCGCGACGAGTTCGCCGCCCGGCTCGCGGACGCCGTGGGCGCGACCGCTGCCGGCGAGGCCGCCGAACGGGCCTGGCTGCGCAACGCCAACCGGGCCTGCGGGACGCCGTGGCTGCGGCTGTGGCGCTGGTACCAGGACCGGTACGACCCGGTGACCGGGCGGCTGGCGCAGCGTTCCCCGGCGGACGAGGAGGCGACCGCGCGGCAGCGGGTGGAGCAGGCCGTGCGGATCGTCGCCGAGCGGGCGGCCGTCGGGATGCCCGCGCCCTGGGCGCAGGCGGTCCGGGAGGCGGCGGCGCGCGGCGCCCACGGACTGCCCGAGGCGCTGGACGAGCTGGCGGCCCGTGCGGGGCTGCCGTCCGGGAAGCCGCCGCGGCCGGGCTGGTGGCCGGTGGCCGTGCTGTCCCAGGCGGCGATGACGATCCTTCAGGTGGTCGGCGGGCTGTGGCTGGTCGCGCAGATCGTCGGAGTCATGTCGCCGAACCTGGGTGTGCCGGTGCTGCTGATGGTCCTCGGGATCGTCGGCGGACCGCTGGTCGAGTGGGGCTGCCGGATGGCCGCGAGGGGGCCCGCCCGGCGCTACGGGCAGGAGGCCGAGCGCAGACTGCGGGAGGCGGCCGCGGGGTGCGGGAGGGCGCGGGTGCTGGATCCGGTGGCGGCCGAGCTGCTGCGGTACCGGGAGGTGCGGGAGCAGTACGGGAGGGTTGTGGGGGTGGGGTGAGGGCTTGAGGCCTGAGGGCTCGGGAGTCTGCGGGGGCGTGGGTCACCCGGACGGGTGGCGGGGTTGTCCACAGGCCGGGGACGGGTCCACAGGGCGCGGCGGGCCTCGTGCGGGGCGGGCAGTCTGGCATCGCAGCCGTACGGGAGCGGCCCGTACGGGAGTCCGCCCGGCGGAAGACGACCGGGCGCGGGAGGGGTTCGCGATGAACGAGACGATGATCTGCGCGGTCGGCCGGGTGGCCACTCAGCCGGTGTACCGGGAGCCGGCGACGGGGCCGTCGGCGCGGTTCCGGCTGGCGGTGACCGCGCGGTACTGGGACCGCGAGAAGAGCGTGTGGACCGACGGGCACACCAACTTCTTCACGGTGTGGGCCAGGCGCCAGCTGGCCACCAACGCGGCGGCGTCGCTGAACGTCGGCGATCCGGTGCTGGTACAGGGCCGGCTGAAGGTGCGCCAGGACGTGCGCGAGGGACAGAACTGGACCTCGGCCGACATCGACGCGGTGGCGATCGGCCACGACCTGGGGTGGGGCACGTCGGCCTTCCGGCGGGGCGGCGCGAAGGCGGAGGCGGGCGAGGAGGGCGCGGCGGGGCGGCCCGAGCCCAACTGGGAGACGCCGGTGGCGGATTCGGTGCGGGGGCCGGACGAGCCGGACCCGGCAGACGGGCCGGAGACCGGGGACCCCTCCCACTCGGCCCAACGGACACCCGAACCGGCAGCGGTGACATGACGTCAGCCGCCTGAGACGGACCCGGCCCGAACCCCGGCCCACCGGCCGGAACGCCGTGCGCCGTGCCGGACGTGACACCGGACGTGACGCCGAACGCGCGGTCGGCGCGCGGTGAACGAACCGGTGGATTTGTCGATAAGCCCTGCTCGCGGGCCGGTTCCGGCGATAACGATTGCGAGTCGGATCACCGGTCCGACGATATGACGGGGCGGAGCGGGCGCGCGGCCTACCTAGGATGCCGAGAGTAGCTCTCGGGGCTGCTGATGCTGCTGGTGGGACCCGGGGCCGGTGCGACCGCCGGCCCAACCGGCCCCGCGAGAAGGGGAATCGCGTGATCTCTTCGCTCACCGCGCCGGTCGCGGTGTCCGTGCGCGGGCGGGGCGCGGTGCGCCTGGCCGCCGCGACGCTGGTGTCCGGGCTCGTCGCCGCCGGTGCGCTGGCCGCCGCGCAGCCGGCCGCCGCGGACGAGGCGCCGCAGCGAGGGCAGGGCGGGGCCGTCGCCACCATGGGCGGCATGGAGACCTACGGCACGGCGGTCATCCACGGCGAGGCCGGGGACCAGGAGGTCCCGGCGGGCCTGTTCGAGATGTCCGTCGAGGGCGGCGGCACGCTGCGCACGTACTGCGTGGACCTCTACCACCCGACGCAGCGGGAGGCGAAGTACCGCGAGGCGTCCTGGAGCGGGACCTCGCTGGGGGCCAACAGGAACGCGGGCAAGATCCGCTGGATTCTCCAGAACTCCTATCCGCAGGTGAACGATCTCGCGGAGCTGGCCCGGCAGGCGGGCATCGGCGGCGGCCTGACCGAGCAGGACGCGGCGGCCGGCACCCAGGTGGCGATCTGGCGCTGGTCCGACGGCGCCGACGTGGTGGCCCTCGACCCGCAGGCGGAGCGGCTGGCCGACCATCTGGAGAAGAGCGCCCGTTCCCTGGCGGAGCCGAACGCCTCGCTGACGCTGGACCCGCCCGCGGTGTCCGGGCGGCCCGGGGGGCTGCTCGGCCCGGTGACCGTGCACACCAACGCACGGAGCGTGACACTGACGCCGCCCGCGGACTCGGTGGCCGGCGGGGTGCGGATCGTCGGCAAGGACGGCGAGCCCGTCACCACCGCGCGCAACGGCAGCCAACTGTTCTTCGAGGTGCCCGAGGACACCGCGCCCGGCTCGGCCGAGCTGACCGTGCAGGCCTCCACCACCGTGCCGGTCGGCCGGGTCTTCGCCGCCGAGAGCCGCAGCCAGACGCAGATCCTGGCCGGTTCCAGCGAGTCGACCGTCTCGGCCACGGCCAGCGCGACCTGGGCGGACAGCGGGGCGATACCCGCCCTGTCGGCCCGTGAGAACTGCGCCGAGGGCGGGGTCGACCTCACCGCCGCCAACACCGGCGACAAGCCGTTCACCTTCGAGCTGATGGGCATCGAGCACACCATCCCGGCCGGGACCACACGCACGGTGACCGTCCCGCTCCAGGAGGACCAGGCCTACGACTTCACGATCACCGGCCCGGACGGCCACGCCAAGCGCTTCAGCGGCGTCCTCGACTGCCGTACCCAGGGCGACACCACCACCGACGAACGCACCCAGCTGATGACCGAGCCGAGCCCGGCCACGGTCGGCGGTACCCCCGCCGACGTCAACCTCGCCAGCACCGGCAGCACCGACGCCACCCCCCTCATCGGCGGCACGGCCATCGCCCTCGTCCTCATCGGCGGCGCGGTCCTCGTCCTCCTCCGCGGCCGCCAGCCGGACCCGGACGCCTGACCCGGGCCCCCGGGAGCCGGCACCCCGGGGCGAGAGCGGCCCGCGGCGACCCGGCGACCGGCGGGAAAGCCCAGGTCAGAGGGTCACAGGGTTACGTATTTCCGCCCGAGGGTGGCCGTCGGGCAAGATGGGGTGTATCTGCCCACTGCCAGATTTCAAGCTGCCGGACGGTTTCTCTTGGCTGAGTACATCTACACCATGCGCAAGACGCGCAAGGCACACGGCGACAAGGTCATCCTTGACGACGTAACGCTGAGCTTCCTGCCCGGCGCGAAGATCGGTGTGGTCGGGCCGAACGGTGCCGGTAAGTCCACCGTTCTGAAGATCATGGCGGGGCTCGAGCACCCCTCCAACGGTGACGCGTTCCTGTCGCCCGGCTACAGCGTCGGCATGCTGCTCCAGGAGCCGCCGCTCGACGAGTCCAAGACCGTTCTGGAGAACGTGCAGGACGGCGCCGCCGAGGTCATGACCAAGCTCAAGCGCTTCAACGAGGTCGCCGAGCTGATGGCGACCGACTACTCGGACGCGCTGCTCGACGAGATGGGCAAGCTCCAGGAGGACCTCGACCACGCGAACGCGTGGGACCTGGACACGCAGCTGGAGCAGGCCATGGACGCCCTGGGCTGCCCGCCCGGCGACTGGCCCGTCACCAACCTCTCCGGTGGTGAGCGCCGCCGCGTCGCGCTGTGCAAGCTGCTGCTCGAGGCCCCCGACCTGCTGCTCCTCGACGAGCCCACCAACCACCTGGACGCCGAGTCCGTGCAGTGGCTGGAGCAGCACCTCGCGAAGTACCCCGGCACCGTCGTCGCCGTCACCCACGACCGGTACTTCCTCGACAACGTCGCCGAGTGGATCCTCGAGCTGGACCGCGGCCGCGCCCACCCCTACGAGGGCAACTACTCCACCTACCTCGACACCAAGGCCACCCGCCTCAAGGTCGAGGGGCAGAAGGACGCCAAGCGCGCCAAGCGGCTCAAGGAAGAGCTGGAGTGGGTGCGGTCCAACGCCAAGGGACGCCAGGCCAAGTCCAAGGCCCGCCTCGCCCGCTACGAGGAGATGGCCGCCGAGGCCGACAAGATGCGGAAGCTGGACTTCGAGGAGATCCAGATCCCGCCGGGCCCGCGTCTGGGCAGCATCGTCGTCGAGGTCAGCAACCTCTCGAAGTCCTTCGGCGAGAAGGTCCTCATCGACGACCTCAGCTTCACGCTCCCGCGCAACGGCATCGTCGGCGTCATCGGCCCGAACGGCGCCGGCAAGACCACGCTCTTCAAGATGATCCAGGGCCTCGAGACCCCGGACTCCGGCGCGATCAAGGTCGGCGAGACCGTCAAGATCTCGTACGTCGACCAGAGCCGCGAGAACATCGACCCGAAGAAGACGCTGTGGGCCGTCGTCTCCGACGAGCTCGACTACATCAACGTCGGCCAGGTCGAGATGCCGTCCCGCGCCTACGTCTCCGCCTTCGGCTTCAAGGGTCCCGACCAGCAGAAGCCGGCCGGCGTGCTCTCCGGCGGTGAGCGCAACCGCCTCAACCTGGCGCTCACCCTCAAGCAGGGCGGCAACCTGCTGCTCCTCGACGAGCCGACCAACGACCTCGACGTCGAGACCCTCAGCAGCCTGGAGAACGCGCTGCTGGAGTTCCCCGGCTGCGCCGTCGTCGTCTCCCACGACCGCTGGTTCCTCGACCGGGTCGCCACGCACATCCTCGCCTACGAGGGCGAGTCCAAGTGGTTCTGGTTCGAGGGCAACTTCGAGTCGTACGAGAAGAACAAGATCGAGCGGCTCGGCCCGGACGCGGCGCGTCCGCACCGTGCCACCTACAAGAAGCTGACCCGGGGCTGATCTCTTGCGCCACCTCTACCGCTGCCCGCTGCGCTGGGCGGACATGGACGCGTACGGCCACGTCAACAACGTGGTGTTCCTTCGCTATCTGGAGGAAGCCCGGATCGACTTCCTGTTCCGTCCGGAGAAGGACTTCCAGCAGGGGTCCGTGGTGGCGCGCCACGAGATCGACTACAAACGGCAGCTCGTCCACCGGCACAGCCCCGTGGACATCGAGCTGTGGGTCACGCAGATACGGGCGGCGTCCTTCACCCTCACCTACGAGGTGAAGGACGACGACCAGGTGTACGTGCGGGCCTCGACGGTCATCGTGCCGTTCGACTTCGAGGCTCAGCGGCCGCGCCGGATCACCGCGGAGGAGCGGGAGTTCCTCGAGGAGTACACGGACGACGACGCCTCGGCGGACGCCGTCCCCGTCGGCTCCGGTTCCGGTGACAAGGAGGAGGCCGTCGCCGCATGACGGTGCTCCATCCCGCCGACGAGGGGGAGGCGGCGGATCTCGCGGCCTTCCTCTCGCGGCTGCTGCACTACGACCGTGCCGCCGCGGTGCGTCTTCAGGCCGCGGGCACGGCACTTGCCGTCTTCGGGCGGCCGCCGTCCTTCGAGGTGCTGGCGATCCGCGCGGTGCGGCTGGCCAAGCCGTACGAGAACGGGCTCGACATCACGCTCGACGTGACCGTCTCCGTGGGTGAACTCCTGGAGGGGGTCGACGAGTCGGCCGCCACCGTGACCGTGCCGGGGGCGGTGACCGGGCCCGCCTGGGCCGGGGTGCTGCCGCCCCGGGGCGGGTGGGAGCCGGTGAGCGGGCTGCCGGCGGCCGACGCGCTGCGGGGGTTGGTGGCGGCGGGGGTCGCCGAGTTCCGTTCCCGGAGTGATGAGTTGGGCGCGGAGGGGCGTACGCGGGGGGAACTCGACCGGATCGGGCGGGAGATCTGGTCGCGGACCGTGGGCGACACGGGGTTGCCTGTGCGGGTGGTGCATGCCGCGCAGGCGCTTGGGTTTTTGCGGGGCGGCGATCCCGTGCTGTTCTCCTCCGGGGGGTGGCTTCGGTTGCGTACGCCGTACGGGTCGGTGGCTCTGCGGAGGGGTGGGGTCGGGGTGCTCGGTGTGAGCGTGCGGTAGCGCGCCTGCGGGGGGTTCGGGTTCCGGGGTCCGGTTTTTCGGGGTTCCAGGGGCTTGGCTCGGTGGGTGGGTGCGGGTGCGTCGTGGCTTGTCGCGCAGTTCCTCGCGCCCCTTGGGCCGTGCCGGGTTCTGTGTGTGGCGTGGTGCGGGTTCGCTGTGGTTGTTCGCGCAGTTCCCCGCGGCCCTTGGGGGCGTGCCTGGTTCTGCGCGCGTGTCATGGTGCGGGTTGGCTGTGATGTCTCGCGCAGTTCCCCGCGCCCCTTCCCGGAAGTGTTTGCGCAGTTCCCCGCGCCCCTTTAAGGGGGGTCAGGGGGTTTCGGTTTCTGGCCAGATGGAGACGTGGTCTTCTTCCAGTTCCAGGGCTACTCGGTCTCGCATGTCGAGGGCCTTGGTGTATTCGGCGGGGAGTTGGAGGCGGCCGGCTCGGTCGAGCATGGCGTACTCGCGGGCGACGACCGTCTCGTGGCCGGTCTCCTCGTCGATGCGGCTGCGGCGCAGGACCTCCGTGGAGGTGCGGCCGTCGCGGATGGCGACCGTGCGGCGGACTTCGTCGGCGACGGTCTGGTCGTGGGTGACGATGACGACGGTCGTGCCGAGCTGCTCGTTCGCGGTGCGGAAGGCGCTGAAGACCTGCTCGGCGGTGTGGGTGTCGAGCTCGCCGGTGGGCTCGTCGGCGAGCAGTACGGCCGGGTTGTTGGCGAGGGCGACCGCGATCGCGCAGCGCTGCTGCTGACCGCCGGACATCTGGTGCGGGCGGCGGTCGCGCAGCTCGGCGATCTGAAGCAGCTCCAGCAGTTCCAGGGCACTCCGGCTCTGCGCGCGGCGGCCTCGGAGCGAGCCGGACAACCGCATGGGCAGCAGGACGTTCTGCGCGGCCGTGAGATACGGCAGGAGGTTGCGGGAGGTCTGCTGCCAGACGAAGCCGACCACCTCGCGGCGGTAGGCGAGCCGGTCCCCGGCGGTCATGGCGAGCAGGTCACGGCCCGCGACCCGGGCGGCTCCGGCGGTGGGGGTGTCCAGGCCCGCCAGGATGTTCATCAGCGTCGACTTGCCGCTGCCGGACGCGCCCACCAGTGCCATCAACTCGCCCTCGCGGACCAGCAGATCGAGACCTTGGAGGGCCTGCACCTCGACGCCGTCCGCGGTGAAGACCCGCACCAGCCGGTCGCAGGTGATCAGTGCGTCGTGGCCGTAGGCGGGGGTCTCGCGGGCTGCCGTGACCCGCTGGGCCAGGTCGGCGAGGGTGGGGTTGGTCGTCATCGTCGCCCTCCTGGGGAGCCTTCGGATCTTCCCGGACGTCCCGGGCCCGGCGGGCTCGCCGGTCTTCCGGGACTTCCCTGACGTCCGGGACCTTCTGCACGTCGGCCGCTCATCGCGCGTCCCCCGCCCTCAGTTCCGTCACCGAACCGCGGCGGCCCGTCCACCAGGCCTGGACCGCCGCCACGCCCACCGTCACCAGCAGTACCGCCAGCGCCGGTACGGCGAGGGAGACCGGGTCGGTGCGCAGTTCGGCCGGGACCGGCACGGCGCCGGCGGTGGGTAGGGCGAGGTCCGTCAGGTCGACACCCGGGGCGAGGAGCCGGATCGTGGCCCAGCCGGTGAGGACACCGCCGAGTGCGGCGAGGCCCGCCTGGGGCAGGGACTCCAGGACCAGCAGCCGGCGCCCCTGGGCCCGGGTGAGGCCCATCGTGCGCAACCGGGCGAGCAGCGCGCGGCGTTCGGGCGCCGTGCGCATCAGGGACAGCAGCAGGGTGAGGACGGCGTACCCGGCACCGGCGGCGACCGCGGCGGCGTAGACCCGCTCGGCGCCGGACTGGAGGGGCGAGTCGACGTTCGCACGCCGTTCCTCCGTCCGCAGCCGGACGTCGATCGCCGGCCCGGCCGCCTTGCGCAGCGCGGCCCCGTCGACGCCCCGCCCGGTGATCAGCACCATGGTCGGCCGGGCGGCCTCGCGGCTGAGGCCCGCACGGTCCACCAGCAGGAAGTCGGTGCCGGACAGGGCCGGGGTGCGGTCCCGCACGAGGACGATCCGGACGGTGATCCGGGTGCCGTCCTGCATCCGGACCGGGAAGGGCCCGGTGCCGTAGGTCGCGGCGGCGGCGGGGGAGGCGACGGCGGGCAGCGGGCCGCCGGCGGCGGGCGCGCGCAGGGTCCGCGCGGGGAAGGCGCCGATGCCGGTCGCGTCGGCGAGCTCGGCGTACGGGGCCGGGTCGACGCCCACGACGGGCAGGCTCTGCCGGTCGTGCGGGCGGGCCTGGTAGGCGATGCTCAGGTCGGTCGTCCCGCGCACCCCGGGCACCCTTCGGGCCTGGCCGGGCAGCCGGTCCGGCAGGGCCTCGACCGACTCGACGCGGGCGTCGGCGCCGACGGAGAGCAGGGCGGCCTCGTCCCGGGCCTCGGCCACCCCGGCCAGGACCGAGCCGCCGAACGCGGCCGTGGTCAGCGCGGTCGACAGCGCCAGCAGCGGCAGTACCGCGGAGACCGTGGTACGGCCCGCACGGGCGAGGGACAGATGGCCGATCGCGCCCCGCAGCCGCGCGGCGGGACGGGCGAGACCGCGCAGCGGCAGCGGATAGAGACGGACCAGGACCAGGGCGGCGATCACGGCGACCAGCACCGGCGCGGCCGACATCAGCCGGTCCCCGGTGCCGCTGTCGCCCGCCGTGCCGCGTCGGCGCAGGGTCTCCACCGCGCCTGCCGCCAGCACCAGCAGGGTGAGTTCGGCGACCGTGCGGCGCCGGGAGGGCCGTACGGAGGTCAGGTCGGTGCGGGCGGTGTGCACGCCCACGGTGAGATGGGCGGCGGCCGCGCGCAGCGGCAGGGCGAGACAGCCGACCGCGAGGACGGTGAGCGCGGCGAGGGCCGCGGGGGCGAGGCGGGCCCCGGGCAGGGCGAGCACGGCCGCGGCCAGGCCGGCGGCCGCGGCGGGCACGGCGACGGCGGACGTCTCGCCGAGCAGCCGGACGGCCAGGCCGGCCACGGAGGCGCCGCGGGCGCGCAGCAGAGCGAGTTCGGCGCGGCGCCGGTCCGCGGCGAGGCCGCCCGCCATGACCAGGACGACCGCGGCGACCGTGCCCGCGCCGACGGCCGCCACCGAGATCAGCGGTGCGATGCTGTCGCGCTGACGCTCGAAGGACCGGAGGACGTCGTCGAGGCCGGAGGTGGCCTCGGTGCGGGGGTCGGTGTAGCCGCGGGAGTCGCGCAGGGCGGGGCCGGACTCCAGCGAGGCGATCGCGGACTTCAGGCCGGACAGGTCGTGGCTGTGCAGGGCGTCCGGTTCCGGGGCCAGGTTCCAGTAGCGGGCCGGGGTGCCGGGGGTGCCGAGGAGGACCGGGCCGGCCGCGGGGTGCAGCAGCAGGGCGCCGAGCCAGTAGGCGTTGTGGTCGGGGTCGTTGGGCAGGTAGACGAGGGTGGGGGTGCGCAGCAGCGGCACGGTCGACCAGTAGGCGCCGGACGGCTCGCGCGGGGTGACGATGCCGGTGATCCGGACGGCCACGGGGTCGCGTTGCAGGCCGGGCACGTGGATCACCGAACCGACGCGGATGTGCAGGCTCCGGGCGGTGGCGACGGTCACGGCGGCCTCGACCTCGGCGGTCGCGGAGGTCGTCGCGCGGGCCCGCGGCAGCCGGCCCTCGGCCGGGCGCGTGTGGGCGGCCAGACCGTTCTGGGCGTTCAGTGTGACCCGCGCGGGCAGTCCGCTCGGGCGGGCCAGGAAGCGGTCGGGGACCTCCATGGGGGTGTCGGTGCGCACCCCGTGGGAGGACTGGGCGGGGTCGACGGCCAGGGGCGCGCGGACGGTGCCGAGCACGGCGTCGAACTGCGCGTCCAGTTGCTCGGGCCGCATCGCCTCTTCCTGGTGGGCGGTGGGCTGGTCCGTCCAGGGCTGCGGGGCGGAGAGCTGGACCGTGGTGCGGTCGGGCCGGGCTTCGGCGACGGCCCGGCGCAGGCCGGCGTCCTCCTGGCGGTCCAGGGCGCGCGGGAACGCGGCCGCCAGGCACGCGGTCAGCGCCACCAGCGCCGCCAGTGCCCAGGCGGCGCCCGGCGCGGCCCGCAGCCGGGTCCGCACCCAGGGCGCCACGAGGGACTCGCCCCCGGGCACCGTGGCCCCGCCCGGCTCTTCCTCGGCCTCCGGCCGTCCGGGTCCCTCCGTACGCACCCTCACTCACCCCCCTGCCGCAGCGCGGTCGCCGGATCGGCCCGGCGCAGCGCGAGTACGGCCGTCACCAGCAGCGGGGTGACGATCACCGCCGCGAGCAGGAGCGCCACCCGGCCGGGCGGCAGCTCCACCAGCAGTCCGGGGACCGGGCGCGTGGCCTGCGAGGTCAGCACGATCAGCGGGACCACGGCCCGGGTCAGGACCGTGCCGAGTGCCGTGCCCACGAGCAGGGCGAGCCCGACCAGGACGCCCTGTTCGACGGCGATCGTGCGGGCCAGCCGGCGGCGGCCCGCTCCCAGCGCCCGCAGCACCGCGAACTCGGCGTCCCGCTCCCGCAGCGATCCGGCCGCGCTCACCGCGAAGCCCACCGCGGCGAGGGCGGCCGCCACCAGGGCCGCGGCCGCGAACGCGGCGCCGGGGCCCGCGCCGAACGGGTCGTCGCGCAACTGCTCGGCGATCTCGTCGCGCACCAGCACCTGGGTGGGGTCGATGTCGGGCCGGGCGCGCAGCTCCGCCGCCGCGGCCCCGGGGTCGGCCGTCGTCAGCCACCACTCGGTCGGTTCGACGCCGGTGGCGTAGCGGGCTTGGAGGACCCGGTTGGCCGACCGGAGGTCGACGAGGATCGCGCCGCCGGTGCTGTCCTCGGGCGTGGTCGGCAGGGCGCGCACGGCGGCGACGATCCGGACCGTCAGTCTCTCGACGCCCAGGGCGATGTCGACGCGGTCGCCGGTGTGCGCGCCGACGGATTCGAGGTAGCGGTCGGTGGCGACGGCGGTGAGCTGGGGCGTGTGCGGCTGCCGGACCTCCAGCCGCACGCTCAGCGTCGCGGGGAACACGTAGCCGTCCATCGGCAGATGCCCGTGCCGTAGGAGACGCTCAGGTCCGGCCGGGTGGTCAGCCTCGGCCTGGTCGGGTTGGCGAGGGAGTCGGGCAGGAGGTCGGGGTTGTCCGTGCGGACGGTCGCGCGCCAGTCGGCCGACGTCGCGACACGCCGTACGGTGCCGTCCGCGGACTCGGCGGTCAGCTCGCGCACGGTGAGACGGTGGTTCTCGTCGACGGCGTAGGGCTGGGGCAGGGTCATCTGCACGGCGGTGAGCCGCACTTCGGCGGTCGCGGGGAGGTCCAGGGTGAAGGTGCGGGGCCTGCCGTCGGCGGGGAGGGAGCCGGCCTGGAACTCGTACGGTGTGCCGTAGAGGTCCTCCACGGAGACCGTGACGTCGCCCGCCTCGCGGGAGCGCGGGCTCGCGGCCAGGACGGCCGTCAGACGCAGCCGGGTCGTGCCGACGGGGACCTGCACGCCGTTGCGGGCGCCGTCGGGCGCGAGGCCCGACAGCAGCGGGCGCACCGGCTCGGACGCCAGGTCCGGGCGCAGCAGCATCGACTTCGACGCCTGGGCGGTGTCCAGGGCCAGTACGGTCGCGATGCGGTCGCCGGACAGGGACTGGGTGGTACGGACGGCCGGGGCGAGCGCGGCGACGTGGGGGAGGGTCGCGTACTCCTCGGCGCGGCCGAGCCCCGCGTCCCCGGCGGCCAGCACGCGCACCGGGGCCCCGGCGCGGAAGTCGGCCTGGTCGTCCTGCGAGCGGTCCCACGAGGCGCCCTGGCCGATGGCGAGCATGCCGAGGGCGATGGCGAGCACCAGCAGCAGCACGGGGCCCGCGCCGCGCATCGGGCGGCGGCTGAGCTGCCAGCCCGCGAGGGCGGCCGCCAGGCCCCGGCCGCCGGCCGCCCGGTGCTCGGCGAGCCGGGCCATCGGCGGCAGCAGGCGCAGGGTGAGCACGGTTCCGGCGAGCAGGGCGAGGGCGGGCGCGGCGACCAGCAGGGGGTCGACGCCGAGGGTGCCGGAGGAGTCGCCGGTGACCGCGCCGGACTCCTGGTGGTCGAGCTGCCAGTAGGCGACGGCGGCGACCACCAGCAGGCCGAGGTCCGCGCCTGCGCGCAGCGGGGCGGGCAGGGCGGCGGCCCGGCCCGCCCGGAAGCCCTGCGCGGTCAGCGCGGGCAGGGTGACCGCCAGGGCGCAGCCGAGTGCGGTGCCGCCGGCCACCAGCCAGACGCCGAGCCGGTCACCGGCGGGGCTGTCCAGACGCAGCCCGATCCGGGCCAGCTCGCCCTGTCCGGCGAGCAGCCCGGTCAGCCGCGGGGCGAGCAGCGGTCCGACGACCACCGCGGGCAGCGCGAGGAGCAGGGCCTCCAGGGCGGCGTGGCCGGCGATCCGGGTGCGGGAGGCGCCGCGGGCCCGCAGCACGCGGGTCTCGCCCGCGCGCTCGGTGCTCAGCAGGCGGGCCACCAGCAGCAGCGCGTACAGGGCGAGCAGGACCAGTTGGAGGGCGATGATCAGCAGGGTGGAGCGGGAGACGAGCTGCGAGCGTTCGACGTCGTCCAGGACGGCGGGCAGTTCGGTGGTGGCGGCGGTGGTGCCGCGCAGCGCGGTGCCTCTGCGCAGGGCGTCGCTGCCGGTCTCGGCGGACGCGCGCAGGGCGTCGATCCCGCCGGTGGTCAGGGTGCGGAAGTCGGCGGAGGCGACCCAGGCGGAGGGCCCATCGACGAGCTTCCCGCCGGCCAGGGTCCCGGGGGCGGCCAGCAGCGGGCCGTAGGTGACGAAGCCGCCCTTCTTCACGCCGCGTCCGCCGAGGTCGTCCAGCTCCCAGTACGGGTCGGTGGCCGTCGCGGGGCGGTAGACGCCGGTGATGTGGAGCCGGACGTCCGGGCCGCGGAGCCGGGAGGTGAGGGTGAGCCGGACACCGGGCCGCAGCCCGAGGCGTTCGGCGGCGGTCTGCGGCACGGCCGCCTCGACGCTCCCGTCGCCGCCGGGAGGACCGGGCAGTCGTCCGGACACCAGCCGTACCGCCGCCGGGTCCAGGGCCGCGAAGTAGGTCAGGTCCGGCTCGGTCTCCTCGTCGTCGGCGCCGGGCAGCGCGTAGGAGCCGGAGCGGGTCATCGTGCGCACGGTGACCGGGTAGCCGTCGAAGGTGCGGCGCGCGGCCTCGCGTACGGCGGTGTCGGCGGCGGCGCGGTCCTCGCGCGGCACGTCCGCCTTGACGACGAGGGCGACGTCGGCGGCGTTGCGCGGGTCGCGCAGGGAGTGCCGCAGGGCGGCGTCGCCGATCGCGCCCGAGTACGCGGTGAGGGTGGCCAGTACGGCCGTGGTCAGCAGGACGGTGAGCAGTGCGGCGGCGAGCAGCAGCCGATGAGCGCGGGCGCGCAGCAGCACGAAACCCGCAGCCCCCGTGAACCCCGTCACCCGGCCCCCCGCCGTTCGCGTCCCCGTTGCGGTCCGTTTCCAGACCTTCGGGCGATGCTGGCAGAGGTTGGGCGGCGGGGGTAAGCGGTTGTGGATCAGGCTTGACCTGATCGTGACCGGAATTCGACGTCCGGCGACCGGAATCCGGGCTTCGGCGCACGCGCCTGGGCGCCGGGTGGGGCCTGGGCTTCGATGCGCGGGCCGGGATGCCGGGTGGGCTCCAGGCTGCGGCGCGCGGCGGACCGTCGGCCGGGGCGGGCCGGTCGGCGGGGGTCAGTCCGCGGTGTTGACCATCGAGGCGGCCGCGTACTCCAGGTAGTTCCAGAGCGTGTGCTCGTGCTCCTCGGAGAGGCCGAGCTCGTCCACGGCGACGCGCATGTGCCTCAGCCAGGCGTCGTGCGCCGCGCGGTCCACGGTGAAGGGGGCGTGGCGCATCCGCAGCCGGGGGTGGCCGCGGTTCTCGCTGTATGTGGTCGGCCCGCCCCAGTACTGCATGAGGAACAGCGCCAGGCGCTCCTCGGCCGGGCCCAGGTCCTCCTCGGGGTACATCGGCCGCAGGAGCGGGTCCTCGGCGACCCCCTCGTAGAACCGGTGCACCAGACGGCGGAAGGTCTCCTCCCCGCCGACCTGCTCGTAGAAGGTCTGCTCCTGAAGCGTGCCGCGCCGAATCTCTCTCACGCCCCCATGCTCTCAGACAGGGGGACGGAGGACTCAAGGCCTAGGACCGGCCCGGAAAGGCCCGGGTCGCGGCTCCCTCCGGCGGGTGCCCGGCCCGGAGGGACCCCGGACCCGGGCCCCTCCGGCGGAACTCCGGTCAGCCCCGGCGGACCGTGATCGTCGTCCACGCCCCCACGTGGACCCGGTCGCCGTCCTGGAGCGGGATCGGGACGAACGGCTGGATCGGCTCCTCCGAGCCGTTGACCGTCGTGCCGTTGGTGGAGTTCTGGTCGACGATCGCCCAGTTGCCGTCGGGCTGCTGGACCAGCACCGCGTGCTGGTGCGAGACGCCCGGGTCCTCCGGCGGCACCGACAGGTCGATGTCGGGGGTCTCGCCGGTGGAGTGGCGGCGGCGGCCGATGGTGACCTGGTTGCCGGTCAGCGTGCGCTGCTGCTCCGGCGAGTACGCGGGCAGGTTCAGCCCCGCGGCCTCGGGGCCGGAGCGGTGCATCATCGCCATGAAGTACTCGCGGTCCGGGCCGACCGTCGCCGTCCAGATCGCCGGGCGCGGGGGCGCGGGCGGAGCGCCCTGTCCGGGGCCGCCGGGCTGCGGGTAGCCGTAGCCGCCAGGCATGCCGGGAGCGCCGTGGCCACCGGGACCGGGCATGCCCGGACCGCCGTGGCCGCCGGGACCGCCCGGGGCGCCGGCCGACGGCGGCGAGAGCACCCAGTCGTCGTCACCGCCGGTCGCCGGGCCCTGCGGGTACCCGGGGGCGGGCGGGGGCGGGGCCGGCTGCTGGAACGCCTGCGGGGCGCCGGGCACACCGGGGCCGCCGGGACCCATGCCGGGCATGCCCGGGGTCGGCCCCGGCGGGGGCGGCACCGGGCGGGACGGATCGGCGCCGTAGGGCGGGCTCGGCGGGATCGGCTCGGCGGGGCGGTTCATCTGGGACGGCCGCGAGTCGCGGTAGTCGAAGGAGTCCGTGCCGCCGAACGACGGCCCCGCGGGCGGCCGCTGGTACGGCGCGCCCTGCCCGCCGGCCGGCGGACGCGGGGCGGCCGGGGTGTACGAGGTCGCCGTGTTGGTCAGGAAGTTCCACCGGCACTCCTCGCAGAACGGCGCGCCGCCCTCACGGGGCGTACGGCACTGCGGGCACAGCTCCGGCTGCCGGTCCGGTACGCCGGACAGGTGCGGTGCACCCGGGCCGCCGGGCGCAGGGGGCGGTGACGGGAAGCCGTAGCCGCCGGGCGCCGGGGGCGGCGGGGGCGGCGGCGGAGGTACGGCACCGGCCATGCGGTGACCGCACACCTCGCACCAGTCGTCGGAACCCGACTGGTGTCCGTTCGGGCAGGTCGGCATGTCGGCGCGTCCCCCTTTCCTTCACAGTCCTGCAGCGGTCGTACTGCGTCACTTCTTGACACGAACGGTCTTGGTGGACCGGGTTTCGAGAGTCATCTCGTCGGCCTCCGCGACCTTCGCCTTCAGTCGCACAGTACCCGCCGCCGCGTCGACCACGTCCACCACCTTCGCAAGCAGTTTCGCAGTATCGGCATTTCCGGAGGCGCTCGCGAGCTGAACGGCACGGCCCAGTTTGGCCGTTGCTCCGTCCATATCGCCCACTTTGCGTGCGTCCAGTCCCTGTTGGATGACCTGTGCCAGTTCGGCCTGGCCGGTGTAGTGGGCGACCTGAGGGTTGATCGACGTGGAGGCGGCCATGTCGTCGGTCCACACGGCCCGCACCAGACCCTGCGCGCCGAGGTTGCGGACACTGCCGTCGGGCTCCGGGATCACCAGCGAGACCCGTGCGGCCAGCATCTCCTGGCCGACGTTCGCGGCCGGGACCTCGACGCAGACGTGGTAGTCACGGGACTCGTCGCCCCAGGAACCGGTGGGGTAGTCGCCCGCGCGCGGGCCCGCCTCGGTGCGCCGGCCCGTCAACTCCTCGACGGTCGGCGCGACCTGCTTGACGAACCGGATCGTCGTGCCGACCGGCGTCCACAGCCGCAGGGCCACATCGGCGACTTCCTTGCCCATCGCCGTCTCCATCATCCCCGTGAAGTCGGCGGCGAGCGCGGCCGGGTCGGCGACGATGTCGGCGGTGCCGAGCAGCGCCGAGGCGATCCCTGTGACTTCTTTCACTTCCCAGTCGGTGCCCACGCCCCGCGCGTCACAGGTGAACCGGCCGGCGCAGTCGTCCAGCGCGGCGCGCAGATCCTCGGGTGACTCGTGTTCATTGCGGCCGTCGGTGAGCAGGATGCCGTGCCGGATGGCGACGTCCGCCGAGGACAGCAGCCGGTCGGCGAGCCGGAGCCAGGTACCGATCGCGGTGCCGCCGCCCGCGCTCAGCCGGCGCAGCGCCTCCTTGGCCTCGGCGCGGGTGCCGGCGTCGGCGACCGCGAGCCGCCCGCCGCCCGGGTAGACCTCCTTGGCGACGTGCGTGCCGCCGATCACCGCGAAGTGCACGCCGTCGCGCAGGGTGTCGACCGCGGCGGCGGTGGCGTCGCGGGCGTTGCGCATCTTGGCCGGCGGGTAGTCCATCGAGCCCGAGCAGTCGACCATGACCGCCACCGCGGCCGACGGGCCCTGGCCGGGCGTGTAGACGTGCGGTGCGGTGACCGCGCTGCCGATGGTGCCGCCGCCGGTGGCGGTGACGGTGACGATCGCGTTGACCTCACGGCCACCCTGGGGCAGGTACTCGTTCTGGTACACGTCCACCGAGAACTGCGGCACGTTCGGTTTCGAGAAAATGGCCATGCCTGTCACATCCCCCTCGACGACCCCGCCGCGGCGGGGCGATGACTGTGGGCGGACCGGTCCCCTCCGGCCCGCCTCGCTTCCCCGATGTGTCCGGCCGTGTGCGGCCTTGTGCGCTGTCGTGTGCCCGGCCGTGTTCCGGCCTCAGGCCGATCCTGCCCCCTGGGGCGGTGCCGGGAACGGCACGACGGCCACTGTTACGTTGTCGTGGCCCCCGCCGTCCAGGGCGTGACCGACCAGGACCCGGGCACTGTGCAGCGGGCGTACGGCGGCGTCGAGCGGGACGGCGGCGGCCATCTCCTCGGCCGCCTCGGCGTAGTTCCACAGGCCGTCGGTGCACACGATGACCACGCCGGGCCGGTCCGGCTTGAACGAGGCGGTGTGCGGCTCCAGTTCGTAGGCGTCGGCGCCGAGCCACCCGGTGATCGCGTGGGCGCGCTCGTCGGCGTACGCCTCGGCCTCGTTCATCAGGCCCGCCGCGACCATCTGCGCGGCCCAGGAGTCGTCCTCGGTGAGCCGGGCCGCGGGCGCGGAGCGATCCACCGGCACCCAGTAGGCGCGGCTGTCGCCGACCCAGCCGACGACCAGCAGACCGGCCGTCACCACGGAGCCGACCAGGGTGCAGGCCGGGGCGTTCTGGTGCGGGGCGTGCTCATGGCCCGGCTCGGGCTCGTCGGCGAGGGAGTTGACCGCGCGGGAGGCCGCCAGGATCGCCTCGTGCATCGCGGTCTGCGGGTGCGTGCCGCGCGGCAGGGCCGCCAGCAGGGCCTTGCTCGCCGCCTGCGAGGCGGCCGCCGAGGCCTCGTCGGGGCGGGTGGCCGAGGAGACGCCGTCGCAGACGATCGCCAGCACGGCCGGGGAGCCGTCGGGCAGCGCGGTGGCGGCGACCGCGAAGGCGTCCTCGTTGCGGTGGTGGCGCAGACCGCGGTCGCTCACCGCGGCGAGCGGGCCGCACTCCTGCTCCATGTGGTCGCGCTCGCGCGGCTGCGCGTGCCCGCAGTTCTCGCAGTACCCGTCCCCGTCGACCCGGCCCGCCCGGCACGCCACGCACAGCGTGGGCTCGCCGCCCGGGGCGCCCGGCTCGGCCACCCGGGGGTCGGGGGCCTGCCGGGGGTCGGGGGCCTGGAGGGGGTACTCGTCGGGCTCGGCCCGGTGGTCGAACCGCACACCCTCGGCGGGCGCCGCAGGTGCTGGGGGCGCGGCCGGGGCCGCGGGTGCCGCGGCGGGCACCGGCGGGGCACCCTCCGGGACGTGCGGCGCCGGTACGGCAGGACCGGCGGGACTCCGCGGGCCCGCCGCGACAGGGCCCTGCGGCGCCGGTACGACGGGACTCTCCGGGTGCGGTGCCGGGTGCAGCGGACCGCCGCCCGAGTCGGTGCCCTGGATGTCGGCGGGCACATGCACCCCCGGTGGCGTGTCGGAGGAGCCCGGGGCGGCGGCCGACGGCCAGCCCGGTGCGGCGGCCGGCGCGGCCGGCGCACCGTTCATGGTCAGCGTCGGGTGGTCCTCCGGCCGTTCGGGCACGGCGGACAGGTCGTAACCGCACGCGCCGCAGAAACGGTCACCCGACTCCAGCGGCTCCGCGCAGCTCGGACACGTCGACAACGAGGCCTGCTGGGACATCTGCGACATCAATTACACCCACGTCCGGGGGCGGTAACGGTTGGCACGTTCCACCAGGTCGATCCTCTCCTCGCCGCCCCGCGCCAGCCGGGCCAGCGCGCGGTACGAGCGTTCGAGGCCGAACCTGAGGCCCCGCTCGTCCAGTTCGCTGCCCAGCAGCGTCCGGCCCCCGGCGGCTTGCGGGACGGAACCCTGGCCACCGGAGAGTATCCAGTCCAGGGCGCGACCGAGGACTTCGGCGGACAACTGCTCCCGCCGCGTCGGGTCCAGACCGTAGGCGTCCAGCGCCTCGACCTGCCCCGCGGCGGCCGTCAGATCGTCCAGCGACGGCGTGTCGGCGGCCGTCGCCGTCCGCTGGCGCAGCCGCGCGCGCACGGCCGCGACCCGGGCCGCCGTGTAGTGGATGGACGACTCCGGCACCGACTCCAGCGTGGCCACGGCCGCTCTGCGGTCACCCGTCGCGAGCTGCACCCGGGCCAGCCCGAACGCCGCGCTCACATGGCCCGGGTCGGTCGTCCACACCAGCCGGTAGTACTCGGCGGCGTTGTCCGCCTGCCCCAGCAGCTCCGCGCACAGGCCGAGCGCCAGCTTCGGGGCGGTCTCACCGGGGAAGGCGTCGTACAGCGCGTCGAAGGCCGGGGCCGCGCCCTCCAGGTCGCCGGTCACCAGCGCGGCCACGCCGCGGTACCACACCACCCGCCAGTCGTCGGGCCGTTCCGCCTCCAGCCCGGCGAGGGCGTTCAGCGCGGCCGCCGCGTCGCTGTTCTCCAGCAGGGCGCGGATCTGGCGCAGCCGGGTCTCGATCGACGGGGCCGGAGCGCCCGCCAGCGCCCCCAGCAGTTCCGTGGGCGCCGTCGCCAGCAGACCCGCCAGGAAACCGGCGTTGGGGTCGGCGGGATCGACCCGGGGCACGGGCAGCGCCAGCGCGGCGGCCGGACTGTCGACCGGCTTGACCAGCCCGGTGGCCAGGGCGGGCGAACCGAGGGTGGTGCCGGGCGCCCCGCCGGCGGGGGTGAACGCGGGCGCGGGTGCGACGGCCCGGTCCGGCGCCGCCCGCCGGCCGCGGACGTCCCGTGCCCCGAGCCGCGACACCTCACCCGTCAGCCCGGGCACCAACTCGGTGTCCGTGACGCGCAGTTCCGGCCCGAACAGCGTCGAGAGCGCCGGACGGGCGCGGCCCGTCTGGAGCGAGACGACCTCGCGCAGCACACCGGTCAGCTGCTCGCTCATCTCCTGCGCGGAGGCGAACCGGCGCGCCGGGTCCGGGTCGGTGGCGCGGACCAGCAGCCGGTAGAACGACTCGTACTGCCGGAACACCTCGATGGTGTCCGGGTCGGGCAGCGAGTCGGCGTAGACGCCGGTGTAGCCCTGGAAGTCGAAGGTGAGGACGGCGAGGGTGCGGCCCACGGTGTACAGGTCGCTGGCCACCGACGGGCCGACGTCGGCCACCTCCGGCGCCTGGTAGCCGACCGTGCCGTAGATCGCGGACTCCTCGTCGTCCATGCGGCGCACCGCGCCCATGTCGATCAGCTTGAGCTGGTCCTCGGTCTGGATGGCGTTGTCGACCTTGAAGTCGCAGTACAGCAGATTGCGGCTGTGCAGATGGCCGAGCGCCTCCAGCGCCTCGATGCCGTAGGCGCAGGCCTGCTCCACCGGCAGCGGGTCGCGCCTGCCGTCCGGCGTGCGCCGGGAGTTGGCGATCTCCTTGAGCGCCTTGCCGCCGACGTACTCCATGACGATGTAGCCGTCCAGGGAGCCGGTGCGCTGGTCGAGGTGCTCGACGAAGTTGTAGATCCGCACGATGTTGGCGTGCTCGATCTCCGCGAGGAACCGCCGCTCGGAGATCGCCGCCTCCATCGCGTCCTGGTCGCCCGTGTCCAGCAGGCCCTTGAGCACCACCCAGCGGTCGGAGACCGCCCGGTCCACCGCCAGATAGATCCAGCCGAGACCGCCGTGCGCCAGACAGCCCGCGACCTCGTACTGGCCGTGCACCACGTCCTTGGCCTTCAGCTTCGGCACGAAGGAGTACGGGTGGCCGCACTTGGTGCAGAAGCCCTCCGTACGGCCCGGCCGGTCGCCGCGGGAACGGCCGACCGGCGCCCCGCAGTCCGAACGCGAGCAGAACCGCTTGCGCTCGGGCACCTCGGGATTGTCCAGCACCATCTCGCGCGGGTCCGGCCGCGGGATCTGCGGCACCTGCACCAGGCCCGCGCCCAGCCGCCCCCGGGCCGAGGAGCCCGAGGCCGACCCCGAGCTGCGCACGGACACCGAACGGCCCGTGGACACGCCCGACAGCGAGCGCGACAGCCGCCCCGACACCGAACGCCGGGACTTCGACGACTGCGAGGACGTACGCGAACTGCCCCGGCTGCCGGAGCGGGCGCTCCCGCTGCCCGCCGAGTCCTTGCCGCCGCCCGTCTGCCCGGTCGGCACCGAGCCCGCCCGGCGGCCCGCCGACACCACCGGCGCCAGCCCGCAGGTGTCGCAGTACAGCTCCCCGCCGCCCACGTCCTCGTACGTCCCGTCGCACGCCGGCCGCTGGCAGGTGCGCTGCGCCTGACTCATGACAACCCCCCTCTGCGGTCCTCGGGCCCGCCCTGCCCGGGCACCCTCGGCCCGCCGCCCAGCAGTTCGGCGGCCGCGTGCTGGTAGCGCAGCACGGCCTGTTCGGCGACGCGCAGATCGCACGGGGCGCTCCACAGCATCCGCCGCGCCGCGTCGTAGCGCTCGATCAGCTCCGGGTCCTCCGCCATGCCGTGCCGGGCCACCTTCGCCTTGTACGCGTCCAGCCGGCCGCGCAGCTCCGCGCGCACCGCCAGCGGCGCGGTGACCGCAGTCAACGACTCGCGGGCGCGCAGCAGTTCGTCCTCCGCCTTCTCCTCCAGCGACTCCAGCAGCGGCGACAGCCGGTGCCACTGGGCCTGGCGGCGGTACTCGGCGGCCGCGGCGAGCTGCTCCTGGAGCACGGTCGGCGGGCCGCTGACCACCGGCACCTCGGTCGCCGCGATCTTCGCGAGGACCTCGCCGCGCGCGGTGCGCGCCTCGGCGAGCGTGCGGTCGGCGCGCGAGAGCACGTCCCGCAGCCGGATCAGCCGCTGCTCGGCGTCCTGGCGGACGGTGAGCACCGCGTCGATCTCCCGGCGCACCTCCTCCAGGGCCCGTGCCTCACGGTCGTACACCGTGGTGTCCGGGCGGCCGCCGCCGGGCGCCGAACTGCCCTCGGCCGGCACCCAGTGGCCCAGCGGATCCGACACCACCTGCTCGCGCAGCTCGGTGAGCGTCCGCGTGATGCGCTCCAGGTCGTCGCCGGACGGATGCTCGCCGGGGCGCACCCCCACGGAGTGCGCGAGCTGCCGGGTGCGCTGGAGCTCCGCGGCCAGTAAATCGATCCGGGCGGGCAGCGCCGACCACACCGCGTCGGCGGCCACGACCATGTCCAGGGACCGCGCGTACAGGTCGTTCATCCGCTCCACCAGCGCGGCCAGGGTGAAGCTGTGGCTCAGCCGTCCGGCGCTCTCGGCGCCGGGCGCGACCACGGCGGAGCCCGCGACGGTGACGGACTCGCCGCGCAGCAGCTCGGTCAGCTCCGCGAGGTCCTCCCGGCTGGACCAGCGGCGGCGCGAGCGGATCTCACGCGCGGAGCGCAGCGTGCCGCTGTAGGCGTCGAAGTACGCCCACAGCAGGGTTATCGAGGCCTCCGTGGCCTGCCAGCGCTCCTTGGTCGTGCCGGTGAGCTCCGCGCCTTCGAGGAGTCTGCGGCCCGCGTGGTCCTGGAGGGCGAGGAGCGAGGTCTCGATCGCCTCGTGCTCCGCGCCGAGCCGCGCCAGCGCACGGTCCACATCGTCCCGGTCCAGCACCGGCCCGGTGGGTCCCGCGCCCATCGATCACCTCTCGTCGCTGTCGTGCTTCCGTGTTGTCGTCCGCCGTCCCTCTAGGTCGGCCCGCCGCAGGTCACTTGTACTTCGGCACGGGCGGGGTCGCCGATTCGGAGTCCGCGCCCAGGGTGGGCCCGAGCCATTTGTCGTAGGAGGCCCGCCAGCCGTCCGGGTCGACGCGGTACTGCTCCAGTATCCGGTTGACCCGGCGGACCAGATCGGTGGCCTTGCGGTTCATCGCCACGCCGTAGTACTCGGTCGTGAACCGTTCGCCCTTGAGCTCCACCGTCGGGTCCTGCGCGGCCTGGCTGGCGGCGAGCGCGCCGTCGGTCACCACCGCGTCCACCAGGCCGAGCTGGAGCCGCACCAGGCAGTCCAGCTGGTTGGGCACGGTGGTGGAGATGTCGGCGGAGGCGTCCAGCTCGCCCGACCTGCGGTCCGCGTCCAGCTTGTCGTACGCCGTGGAGCCGGCCGCCGAGCAGACGCGCGTGCCCGCGAGCGTGTCGTCGTACCCCTCGACGGTGGAGCTGACCGGGGCGAGGACCTGCTGCCCGGTGAGGAAGTAGGGGGCGGAGAACGCCACCTGCTCCAGCCGGGAGCAGGTGATGGTCATCGTGCGCACCACCATGTCGACGCGGCCGCTCTGGATCGCCGGGACGCGCTGGTTGGTGGGGATCGCCTTGAAGCGGATCTTGTCGGGGGAGCCGAGCAGGTCGTCGGCTATACGGCGGGCCAGGTCGATGTCGAAGCCCTCCAACTGCACGTCCTTCTCCGTGCTGTTGGGGTTGCGGTAGCCCCAGCGGTAGCTGTTCTGGTCGACGCCGACCGAGAGATAGCCGCGCTTGCGTATCGCCGCGACGGACGCGCCCTCGGCGGCCGACGGGGCGAGGCTCAGGTCCTGGGGGTCCTCGCACTCCTCGGCCCGCACCCGGGTGCCGTCTGCCAGGCCCGGTCCGCCGACGCCGGTGCTGCCGTCGCCGTCCCCCTGGGTGAGCGGCAGCAGCAGCGCGAACAGCGCCGCGAGGGCGCACACGACCGCCATCGCGCCCACACCGCCCCAGCCCCTCAGGCCGGCCCGCAACCGTCGTGCCCGCATCGTCACGCCCCCTCTCACCGGTACTCCGACAGCCTGCGCCCGATGCCCAGGAGCGCGCCGGCCGCGCCCAGCACGGCGAGCACGGCCGCGCCGACCGTCAGCCCGGTCATGGCGCCGAGGCCGTCTCCCGCGGCCTGCCGGAACTCGCCCTGCTCGTGCTTCAGGGCCACGTCCAGGTTGTGGTCGACCGCGTCGAAGCACTCCCCGGTCGGCTTGTCGGCCTTGGCGCCGATGATCCGGTCCAGTGCGGTCTGGTAGTCGCCCGAGTCGTCGGCGTCCCGGGCCTCCTTGTGGCGCTCCTGCCACACCTTCATGTTGCCGCCCGCCGACTCGACGGGCTCCCGGCCCGCCGCGTCGTCGGCGAGGTCCCCGGCCGCGGCCAGACCGGCGGCGAGGTCCTTCATGGAGTCCTTGAAGGCGACGTCGAACTTGTCCTGGAACTGGCCCGGTTCGACCTCGACGGTCTCGGCGCCGCGGTTGACCAGGGTCAGGTTCTCGTTGCCGCGGGCCTTGAGGGAGGCGATCCGGGCGTCGTTGAGGACGTTCAGCGAGCGCACGCCGTGGTCGTACGAGTCGTTCAGGTCCGCGCGCGCCACGCTGTGGCCGATCACCAGCCACAGCAGCACGCACGTGGTGGCGGCCGTGCCGGCGACCAGGCCGTGGTTGAGGACACGGTGGGTGCGCCGGTAGTTGCGGCGCTGGGCCCAGCCGAGGGCGCCGAGCGCGGCCACGCCGACGGCTATGGCGATCCACGGGTAGGGCGTGGCGTCCGCGTAGTCGGCGCGCAGCCGCGCGTTCTGCGAGACGTACAGCTTCTCGGCCGCCGGGAGCATCTTCGTCTGCATGGTGTCGTTCGCGTACCGCAGATAGGCGCCGCCCAGCGGGTAGCCCAGCCGGTTGTTGGCGCGGGCGCGCTCGATCAGGCCCTTGTACTCGGGCAGCAGCTGGTTGAGTTCGGCGATCGTCGCGGCCGCGGAGGAGTCGGGGTCGGAGTTCTCGGCGGCCTGGACCAGGCCGGCCGCGGCGGTGCGGATGTCCTTCTCGTAGCGCTCGCGGGAGGCCCCGGTCTCCTGGCCGCCCGCCAGGAAGCCGCTGGAGGCCGCGGTGTTGGCGTCGGCGAGCGAGCGGTAGATGTCGGCGGCGGCGGAGCTGAGCGGCTGGCTCTCGTGCAGCACGGCGTCGGCGGCGGCCGCGCGGTCGCTGGTCTGCACGGCGGTGACGGCGCCGAACGCGACGACCAGGGCGGCCAGCACCGCGCCGATGATGCGCAGCCGGCCCGGCTCGGTCGTGGCGGCGGCCCGCACCCGGTCGACACCCTCGGCGAACGCGGTCCGCCGCGCCGGACCGGAGCCCGCCGGGGCCGGGGCCGCGCCACCGCCGCCAGGCCCCGCCTGCGGCGGCACGACGGCGGCCGTGACCGTGCCGGGGCGCGCCGGTGGCGCCGCGCTGCTCTTCGGCGGGTGTGTCACTGTGACCTCCCCCTGGTCATCCGTCGCCGCAAGTATCGCTGCCGGGACCGGCATTCGCACCGGCCTTGCTGGATCTTGATCGGATCGCAGCACGGCTCCGATTCCGCACCACCCCCCGCTCATGAATACGCCCCGCGAGCCGGTTCGGTTCCCTCGATGCGGGAGTGCCGTACGCGGCGTTCGCGAGGCGTGGCGCGGGGGGTTCAGCCGAAGTGCGTCCGCAGCCTCACCTGCGCCTCGGCGGTCACTCCGGTGCGGTCCAGGCCCAGCAGGGCCGCGCCGAGGACCGGACGTGCCGTGACGACGTGCGCGACCGCCTTGGGGGCGCGGGCGGCGAGCAGTTCGCGCACCCGGTCGTCCAGCAGGGAGTGCCGGGCGGCCAGGACGCTGCCGCCGAGGACCACGGGCGTCTCCTCGTCGAGGAGTTCCAGCCGGGTCAGCGCCACCGCGGCCATCGCGACGACCTCCTCGGCGAGCCGGTCGACCAGCGAGCGGGCGACCGGGTCGCCGGCGGCCGCGGTCGCGAACAGCACCGGCGCCAGCTCGTGCCGGCGGGCCTGCGCGATGTGCTCCAGATGCAGCGCCTCGATCAGCGCGTACATGCTGTCCAGCCCGAAGTGCGCGGGCAGCGTGGACGCCAGCTCGGTCGGGCCGCCGCGCCCGTCCTCCGCGCGCGCCGCGTGGTACAGGGCCTCCTCCGCGAGACCCCAGCCGCCGCCCCAGTCGCCGGACATCCTGCCGATCGCCGGGAAGCGCGCGGTACGCCCGTCGGGGCGCATCCCGACGCAGTTGATGCCCGCCCCGCACACCACCGCCACCCCGCGCGGCTCCGCCACCCCGGCGCGCAGGATCGCGAAGGTGTCGTTGCGCACCTCGACGGACGCGCCCCAGTCGCGCGCCTGCAGCGCCTGCGCCAGCTCGCGCTCCTCCACGGGGAAGTCGGCGTTCGCCAGGCACGCGGAGACATGCTCCACCCGGTCCACGCCGGCCTCGGCGAAGGCCCGCGCCACCGCCCCGGCGACCTCGTCCACCGCCGCCCGCACCCCCACCACGGGCGGCCGGAAGCCGCCGCCGCGTGCGGTGGCGAGCACCTCCCCCGCGGCGGTCACGACGGAGACATCGGTCTTGCTGTTGCCCGCGTCGACGGCGAGCACGGCCGCTCTCATGCCCACGCGAGGTGCTCCCGGTTGTGCGCGAGCAGCGAGTCGGTGAGCCGCTCGGCGTACTCGTACTGGCCGACCAGCGGATGCGCGAGCAGCGCGCGGAACACCCGCTCGCGGCCGCCGTGCAGGGCCGCCGTCAGCGCGAGGTCCTCGTACGCCGTCATGTTCGCCATCAGGCCCGCGTACAGCGGGTCCACGGGGGCGACCGGCAGCGGTGCCGCGCCCTTGGGTCCGACGGCGGCCTGCACCTCGATCACCGCGTCGTCCGGCAGGAACGGCAGCGTTCCCCGGTTGAGCGTGTTGACCACCTGGTAGGGGCTGCCTCCTCCGCCCAGGAGGGAGGCCGCGAGGTCCACGGCGGCCTCCGAGTAGAAGGCGCCGCCCCGCTTCGCCAGCAGCTCCGGCTTGGTGTCCAGCTGCGGGTCGCCGTACATGGTCAGCAACCGCCGTTCCATCTCGGCGACCTCCGCGGCCCGCGAGGGCTTGGTGCGCAGTTCCTCCACGACCTCGTCGTGCGCGTAGTAGTAGCGCAGGTAGTACGACGGGACGACGCCGAGCCGTTCCAGCAGCGGGCGCGGCAGCCGCAGCTCGGCGGCGACGGTCTCGCCGTGCTCGGCCAGCAGCCGGGGCAGCACGTCCTCGCCCTCGGGCCCGCCGAGGCGCACCCCCGTCTCCCAGGTGAGGTGGTTGAGGCCGACGTGGTCGAGGTGGATGTCGCCGGGCCCGGTGCCCAGGAGCGCGGCGAACTTGCGCTGGAGGCCGATCGCCACGTTGCACAGCCCGACCGCCTTGTGGCCCGCCTGCAGGAGCGCGCGGGTGACGATGCCGACCGGATTGGTGAAGTCGATGATCCAGGCACCGGGGTTGGCGCGGCGCACCCGCTCGGCGATGTCCAGGACGACCGGCACGGTGCGCAGCGCCTTGGCGAGGCCGCCCGCGCCGGTGGTCTCCTGGCCGACGCAGCCGCACTCCAGCGGCCAGGTCTCGTCCCGCTCGCGGGCGGCCTGTCCGCCGACGCGCAGCTGCAGCAGCACGGCGTCCGCGCCGTCCACGCCCGCGTCCAGGTCGGAGGTGGTGACGATCCGGCCGGGGTGGCCCTGCCGGGCGAAGATCCGCGCGGCCAGCCCGCCGACCAGCGCGAGGCGTTCGGTGTCGGGGTCGACCAGCACCAGTTCCTCGACGGGCAGCGTGTCGCGCAGACGGGCGAAGCCGTCGATCAGTTCGGGTGTGTAGGTCGAACCGCCGCCGACCACGGTGAGTTTCACGTGTCTAACCCTTCACTCCGGTGAGCGTGACACCCTCGACGAACGCCTTCTGGGCGAAGAAGAACACGAGGATCACGGGGGCCATGACCAGGACGGTGGCGGCCATGGTGAGATTCCAGTCGGTGTGGTGTGCGCCCTTGAAGGACTCCAGGCCGTAGGACAGCGTCCAGGCGCCGGGGTTCTCGGAGGCGTAGATCTGCGGGCCGAAGTAGTCGTTCCAGGCGTAGAAGAACTGGAACAGCGCCACGGCCGCGATGCCCGGCCTCGCCATCGGCAGCACCACCCGTACCAGCGTGCGCAGTTCGCCGCAGCCGTCCACCCGGGCGGCGTCCAGGTACTCGTCGGGGATGGTCAGCAGGAACTGGCGCAGCAGGAAGATCGAGAACGCGTCCCCGAACGCCATCGGGATCAGCAGCGGCCACAACGTGCCCGACAGATCGAGCTGCTTGGCCCAGAACAGGTACATCGGGATCACCACGACCTGCGGGGGCAGCATCATCATCGCGATGACCAGCATCAGCGACAGATTCCGGCCCCGGAAGCGGAACTTGGCCAGCGCGTAGGCCACCGGGAGGGACGAGGCGACGGTGAGGACCGTGCCGAGGCCGGCGTACAGCAGAGTGTTGCGCCACCAGGTCAGGAAGCCGGGGGTGTCGAGGACCTTCCGGTAGTTGGCCCACTCCCAGGTGTCCGGGACGAGGTCGCGGCTGAGCGCCTGGCTGTCGCTCATCAGCGAGGTCAGCAGCACGAACACGAACGGCAGCGTGAAGAACAGCGCGACCGCCACCCCGAGGGAGTGCACCGCCACCCATTCCAGCGCGGCCCGGCGGCGCGCGACGCGCCCGTCCGCCGCGACGGGCGCCGCGGCGACGGTCTTCTCGAGGACCTGGGTCATCGGTCACCTGCCTGGATCAGACCGCCCCGGCGGCGCATCAGCAGCGCGGTGAACGCCATCGACAGCGCGAACAGCACCAGGGCCACCACGCACGCCGAGCCGTAGTCGAAGCGCTGGAAGCCGAGGTTGTAGACGAGCTGGGGGAGGGTGAGGGTGGACTTGTCGGGGAAGCCGGGCTCGAACTGGGTGCCCGCGCCCTGGATCACTCCGGAGGCGACCTTCCCGGCCACCAGCGGCTGCGTGTAGTACTGCATCGTCTGGATCACGCCCGTGACCACAGCGAACATCACGATCGGGGAGATGTTCGGCAGCGTCACGAACCGGAACCGCTGCCAGGCGGAGGCTCCGTCCAGCTCCGCGGCCTCGTACTGCTCCTTCGGTACGTCGAGCAGGGCGGCCATGAAGATGACCATCAGGTCGCCGACGCCCCACAGCGCCAGCAGGGTCAGGGCGGGTTTGGACCAGTCGGGGTCGCCGAACCAGCCGGGAGCCGGGAGGCCGATGCCCTCCAGAACGGAGTTGACCGGCCCGGTGCCGGGGTTGAGCAGGAAGGCGAAGGCCATCGTGGCCGCGACCGGCGGGGCGAGGTAGGGCAGGTAGAACAGGGTGCGGAAGACGCCTGTGCCGGTCTTGATCCTCGTGATCAGCAGGCCCACGCCCAGCCCGAACACGACCCGCAGAGCCACCATGACCAGCACCAGCCACAGGGTGTTGCGCAGGGCGGGCCAGAACAGCGGGTAGTGCTCGAAGACATAGACCCAGTTCTTGGTGCCGCTCCACACCGGCGGCCGGAAGCCGTCGTAGCGCATGAAGGAGAAGTAGAGAGTGGAGATCATCGGGTAGGCGAAGAACACCGAGAACCCGATGATCCAGGGCGACATGAACGCGGCGGTGCGCAGCGCCGCGCGGCGGCGCCTCGCACCCGGGGTGTACGTGCTCATCCCTTACTGCGCCTGCGCGATGTCCGTGTCGATCTGCTCGGCGGCCTTCCTCAGACCGGCCTTCAGATCGGTGACCTTGCCGCTCTCGTAGTCGTAGCCGAGCTGCTGGACGGTCACCAGGTACACGCCGCCGTTGACGGAGGCGGGTGTGGTGCTGGAGTCCGGGTGCGCGGCGATGTCCAGGAAGGTCTTGAAGCGCGGGTCGTACTTCAGCTTCGGGGACTTCAGCGCCTCCAGGGTGGAGGGCACGTTGTGGATGTTGTTGGAGAAGTCCACCACCGCGTCGGTGTCGGTGGTCATGTACTTCACCAGCTCCCAGGCCGCGTTCTGCTTCCGGCTGGTGGCGGCGATGCCGGCGATGGTGCCGCTGAGGTAGCCCTTGCCGTACTGGTCGGCCTGGTCGTCCGGAACGGGCAGCGGGGCCACCCCGATCTCGAAGCCGGGCTTCGCGTCCAGGGCCATGGCGAGGCGCCACTCGCCGTCGAGCTGCATGGCGACCTGGCCGGTGTGGAAGGGGTGCTTGGGGCCCCACTCGTCGCCGAGGCCGGTGCGGTACTTCTCCAGCTTCGCGAAGCCGCCGAGGTCGTCGACCAGCTTCTTCTGCATCGTGAACCCGGCCTCGAAGGCGGGGTCGCCGGCCAGGTTGGACTTGCCGTCGGCGGTGAAGTAGGTGGGGGAGAACTGCCCGAAGTAGTGCTCGGTGGTCGACTCCCAGCCGTGGTAGTTCGGCATGAAGCCGAGCTGCTTGTACGAGCTGCCCTGAGGGATCGTCAGTTTCTTGGCGACCCGGGCGAATTCGGTCCAGGTCTTCGGCGGCGCGGTGATGCCGGCCTTCTCGAACGCCGTCTTGTTGTAGTAGAGGCCGTAGGCGTCGCCGAGCAGCGGGACCGCGCAGCGGTTGCCCTCGAACTGGGTGTACTCGTTCATGGCCTTCGGGAACGTCGCCGCCGGGTCGATGTCCGACTTCTCGAAGAACGGGTCGAGGTCGACCAGGGCGCCCGAGGAGCAGAACCTGCCCACGTTGTTCGTGGTGAACGACGAGATGACGTCGGGGGCCTTGGAACCCCCCGCCCGCAGCGCCTGGTTGATCTTGTCGTCCGTCATGTTGCCGGTGACCCGCACGTGGATGTCGGGGTGCGCCTTCTCGAAGCCGGCCACCAGGTCCTTGACGGCCTTGACCTCGGACGGCGCGCTCCAGGCGTGCCAGAAGTTGAGGGTGGTCTCCTGCTCGGGGTCGTCGGAGGCGCCCGTGTCCGAGGAACCGGTACAGGCGGTGGCGAGAAGGACGAGGGACGCGGACGCGGCCATCGCGAGCGCGACTCTTCTGGGTATTCCGGGCATGGCGAGGCTCCCATGGGGCGGTCGGGGCAGGGAAGGGGAAGGTGCGGGGAGGGAAGCGGTCGGAAAGGGCGGCCGAGGGGTCAGCGAGAGGTGTCGAAGACCTCGTCGCGGGTGGTCGCGAGCGCGCTCTCCAGCGCGCCGCGCAGAACCGGGTGGTCGGTCACGTCGCCGACGACCAGCCGGGGCCGGGCGGCTGCCAGTTCGGCCAGCTCCGCCTGGACCAGGCCGCGCAGCACCTCGCCGCCCGCGGTCAGACAGGAGCCGCTGAGGACGACGAGCTCGGGGTCGAGGACGGAGACCAGCGAGGCGAGACCGGTCGCGAGCCGGGTCGCGTACGTCTCCAGCAGCCGGCGGTAGGGGCCGCCCGCGTGATCGGCCGCACGGGCGAGAAGCTCCGCGGCGGCGTCGGCGTGCGGCCCGGCGGGGACGTCCTCGATGCCGAGCTCGCGGGCGAGCCGCGGAACGGCCTGGGAACCGGCCAGCTCCTGGTAGCCGCCGCTGTTGGCCTTGGTGACCTGGCGGACCAGGGGGGTGCCCGGCACCGGCAGGAAGCCGACCTCGCCGGCGCCGCCGGTCCAGCCGCGGTGCAGCCGGCCCCCGATCACCAGGGCGGCACCGAGGCCCTCCTGGTTCCACAGCAGCACGAAGTCGCCGTGGCTGCGGGCCGCGCCGCCGCGCTGCTCGGCGACGGCGGCGAGGTTGACGTCGTTCTCGTACTCCAGCGGCATCGGCAGTGCCGCGGCGATCTCGTCGAGCAGCGTGGGGGAGTGCCAGCCGGGCAGATGGGAGGCGTAGCGCAGCCGTCCGGTGGAGGGGTCGAAGGCGCCGGGGGTGCCGATGACCAGCCGGTGGACGTCGTCGCGGGTCAGCCCGGCCGCCTTCACGGCCCCGTCCAGCGCGGCGGTGACCTGCTGGGCGGCGCCCTGGGCGGAGCGGCGGGGGGTGGTCAGTTCGAACTCGCCGACCGTACGGCCGGTGATGTCGGCGACGGCGGCGCGGATGCGTTCGGGGGTGACGTCCAGCCCGGCGGCGTGGGCGGCGGCCGGGTTCACGGCGTACAGCTGGGCATTGGGGCCCGGGCGGCCTTCGCTGGTGCCGGTCACCCGCACCAGCCCGGCGGCCTCCAGCCGGGCCAGCAGCTGCGAGGCGGTCGGCTTCGACAGCCCGGTCAGCTTGCCGATCCGGGTCCGGGTGAGGGGCCCGTGCTCCAGCAGCAGATCCAGGGCGGCCCGGTCGTTCATGGCACGCAGCACGCGCGGAGTGCCCGGCGTACCGGCTGTACCTGCCATGGTCGACACCTGCCTTTCGGGCGCCCAGCCTTTCACGCGGCGCGCTGCCGCGGAAGGTCACTGTTAGGAAGGTTTCCTATCAATGACAGGACCGTATGCCCGGCGTGAAGGGGGCGTCAATAGGGGGGCGGCATTCACGCTGCCGGGTCGTTCCCCGGGGAGGTCAGGGCTCCAGGAATGGGGCCGTGTCCAGGGCGGGGTACGGGGCCGGGAGGGGGAGCGGCCTGCCGAGGCTGACCTTGGTGTCGGTGTCGTAGTAGGCCTCGGTGGGGTCCTGGCCGGGGAGGGTGGGGTTCGAGTAGCAGTGCGCCGAACCGGTGTTGCGGTTGATCAGCACGTAGAGCGGGACGCCTGCGGCCGCGTAGGCGGCGAACTTGGCGCCTGTGTCGATCGCGTGGTTGGTGGACGTGACCTCGCCCACGAGAGCGATCATGTCAGCCGGGTACCGGCCCTTGTGCGCCCCGACGTAGGCCATGTCCAGGTCGGTCGGCTCGCGGTGCAGAACGTAGAAATCGGGTACGACGAGCGCCAGCGTGCTGCCGTCCTTGTAGGCCGCGCGAAAGCCCATGCCCATGCCCGCCAGGTCGAATCCGGCGACGGTGAACTGGACGGTGAGCCGGTAGGCGCCCTTGCTGTGGTGGTAGTTCGGCTGTGGCGGCACGACGACCGTCCCCTCGACGTACTCGGGCCGAATCGGCATCGGTGACGCCTCTTCGATCGCGCTCAACAGGTCGATGGGGTCCATCTGCGTCATGACCGGCTCCGGGATGGGTTCGGCGCTCATCGCTCGTTCTCCTCGCCACGCTGCTGCCAGGCTAAGCCCGCGTCGCGTGCCCCGGTGTGACGATGGGGCACCCGACGCCGGGTCGGCGTCCGATGCCCCGTCTCTTCACTCGAACGAGTGTGCTGAACCGTTCCGCTCCGGTGGCCGCCCTCGCGGCTACTTCGTGGTGCTCGGGGGCGACAGCGGGGACGCCGCCGCCGACTGCGGGGACGAGCTGTTGGCGTAGACCGACGGGGCCGCCATGCCGGCCGTCGGGTCGTCCTCCGACGCGGCCGCGGGCTGGGCCGGCAGACCGCCGACGATACGGATGCCCTCGGCGTCCAGGGCCTGCTTGATCCGCCAGCGCAGCTCGCGCTCGATCTTCAGGGCCTTGCCGGGCATCGTCTTGGCGGAGACCCGCACCACCATGGATTCGAGCAGCACGCTGTCGAGGCCGAGGACCTCCACCGGGCCCCACAGCAGCTCGTTCCAGGGCTCCTCCTTGCTCATCCGGTCGGCGGCCTCGGTGAGCACCGTCTTCACCCGGTCCAGGTCCTCGCTCGGCCGGACCGTGACATCGACACCGGCCGTCGCCCAGCCCTGGGAGAGGTTGCCGACCCGCTTGACCTCGCCGTTGCGGACGTACCAGATCTCGCCGTTGTCGCCGCGCAGCTTCGTCACCCGCAGGCCCACCTCGATGACCTCGCCGGAGGCGACCCCCGCGTCGATCTGGTCGCCCACGCCGTACTGGTCCTCGAGGATCATGAAGACGCCGGAGAGGAAGTCGGTCACCAGGTTCCGCGCGCCGAAACCGATCGCCACACCCGCGACACCCGCCGAGGCCAGCAGCGGGGCCAGGTTGATGTCGAAGGTCGACAGGATCATCAGCGCGGCCGTGCCGAGGATCAGGAAGCTCGCCACCGACCGCAGCACCGAGCCGATCGCCTGCGACCGCTGCCGACGGCGCTCCACGTTGACCAGCAGTCCGCCTATCGCGGTCCCGTCCACCGACTCCGCGGTGCGGCTCATCCGGTCGATCAGCTTGGTGATCGCCCGCCGCACGAACACCCTGAGCACCGCCGCGACCACCAGGATCAGCAGGACGCGCAGCCCGATCGCCAGCCAGGTCGACCAGTTCTGCTCGACCCAGCTCGCGGCCTGGGTCGCGCTCTCCTGGGCGTCCTGGATCGACGGCACCGCGGGCGCGGTCTCCGACGGCGACGGGGACGGGCTCGCGGCGGCGAGCAGGGCGGACAGGGACGTCACGTCGGGTACCTCCAGGTGCAGCGGTCCGCCCCCCGGCCGGCGGTCAAGTATTTCAAGGTCACGAAAGGGTCACCGGAGGGCGGGTTCACCACACTATCGGTGCATCGTGTGTGGATCGTTGCGGTGTTCGAGGGAGAAAAGACACGAACCCGGGGATGAACAGGGGGGATCACGGCTTCGTAATCCCGGGGATGAATGAGATGTGGTCGAAAACACTCCCAGCCCGTTACCGGGACATGGTGGCGCGTTCACCAGGCATGAGGGGAGACTGACTGCAGATCGTCCCGGCGCGAGCCACGCGCCGCCGGCGTACAAGGAGGCATCCGTGCCGCATGTCCTGGTCCTCAACGCGTCGTACGAGCCCCTCGGCGTCGTACCGCTCCGCCGCGCGCTCGTCCTCGTCCTGGAGAACAAGGCCGTATGCCTTGAGGAGTCCGGCGCCTTTCTGCACAGCGCAACCGTCACAGTCCCCGCACCCAGCGTGGTCCGGCTCAAGCGATTCGTCCGGGTTCCCTATCGGGGGCCCGTTCCTCTTACCCGCCGGGCGCTGTTCGCGCGTGACGGGGGCCGGTGCATGTACTGCGGTGGCGTCGCAACCAGCGTCGACCACGTCATCCCGCGCAGCCGCGGGGGCAAACACGTCTGGGACAACGTGGTGGCGTCCTGCCGCCGCTGCAACCACGTGAAGGCCGACCGTCACCTCGGTGAGATCGGCTGGCGGCTGCGCCACAAACCCGCCCCGCCCACCGGACTGGCCTGGCGCATCATCGGCACCGGCCATAGGGACCCGCGCTGGCTGCCGTATCTCCAGCCGTTCGGCGCGGACGACGCTCTGGCCCGGATCGACGGCATCTCAGCCTGACGATCCGGGCCTTCGCATTCCCCGTAGGGGACCGGGGAGACCCCCGTCCACCCCGGTCCCACGGGTGATCCGGCCTGCGCGGCGCGGGCACGGCAGCCCGCTTCGCGCTGCCCGCTTCCGGGCACGGCACTGCTTCACGGCCGTGCCCGGCGAGGGCCTCGGACCTGGCGCGGCCTGCCCTGCCGTACGGACTCAGACGTAGCGCAGCTCGCCCGGCCGGACCGAGCGGCGCAGCAGCGGCAGCGAGGTCGCCGCGGCCGACAGACAGACGGCGTAGACGCCCAGCGGGACCAGCAGCGCCTCCCACGGCACCGACCAGGTATCGGCCAGCACGAGCGCCGAGTACCAGGTGCCGATCGCCAGGCCCCCGGCCCCCGCCAGCAGCAGCGCGGGCGCCAGCGGCAGCGCGGTCTCCAGCAGCAGGGCCCGGCCCAGCACCCGCCGCGGCACCCCGGCGGCGGTCTGCGCGGCCAGGCCCCGGCGCCGCGTGGACAGGGACTCCGCGGTGCCCACGGCCAGCGCGCCCAGCACGATCAGCAGGGCCACCCCGATCGCGGCCGCCGTCAGGTTCAGCCCTGTCGTG
This sequence comes from Streptomyces sp. NPDC048600, assembly GCF_055587025.1. Lineage (NCBI taxonomy): Bacteria > Bacillati > Actinomycetota > Actinomycetes > Kitasatosporales > Streptomycetaceae > Streptomyces > Streptomyces sp. NPDC048600. The sequence goes on from NZ_JBVJGZ010000006.1 coordinate 181,672, forward strand.
TAGAAGGACATGTCCGCCGCCAGCTGCTCGCGGTGCGTCGCCAGATCGTCCAGCAGCCCGCGCCTGACCCCGACGAACCCCGTACCGACGACCGTCACCAGCAGCACCGCCGCATGCGTACGGGCCGCCGCCCAGGGGTCGTCGCGCAGCCGCTCCGCCGCGATCAGCACCGCGGCGTCGCCGGTGCGCGCCGCCAGCAGCCGGCCCAGCAGCCGGGACGCCGCCCCCACCAGCCACAGCGCGCCCACCCCGACCACGACCACCCCGGCCAGCATCGTGAGCGGCCGCTCCGGTCCCGGCTGCGGGCCGTCGGCCGTACGGATCAGCGAGACCACCGCCAGGGCCCCGAACGCCGACACCGCCAGCAGGAACGTCAGCCCCGGCCGGGTCTGGCGCCGCACCCGGCGCACCTCGCCCAGCGGCGAAGCCACCACCCGGCGCAGCGCCAGCACGCTCACCAGCGCCCCCACCACCGGCACCGCGACCGCCACCAGCGCGATGCCCGCCCATGCCAGGCCCGGCGCGGACTCCCAGGCCCGCAGCAGGAACAGCACCGAGAACACGGTGGCCACCGCCGAGCCCACCGCGCACGCCAGCCCCGTCTCCGCCGCCGCGATCCGCCGCACCTGCCAGGGCGAGGCACCGGCCAGCCGCAGCCCCGCCAGCCGCCGGTCCCGGTGCACGGCACCGATCCGCGCGCACTGCCCGAGCAGGCCAAACACCGGCACCAGCAGAAGCAGCAGCGCGACGATCGCCCCGGAGCGCTCGCCGGGCTGGTCGAACAGGCCGTTGCCCACGGACATCCGGACCTGGCCCTCCACCGTGGCCAGCACCGCCGCCGCCAGGGCGAACCCGGTCGCGAGCAGCGCCCCGAACGAGGTCAGCGCGATCCGCCACCACTCATGGCGGTCCGAGCCGCTCACCAGCAGCCGCGCGAGCCGCAGATCGGCCCTGGTCCCGTGCACCACCGCCCTCACCGCCCTCACCGCGTCACCGCCGGTGCCTCCGAGTCCTCCGCCACCGCGCCGTCCCGCAGCGCCACCTCGCGGTCGGCGTACGCCGCCACCCGCGCGTCGTGCGTGATCAGCAGGACGGCGATGCCCGACTCCCGGACCGTGTGCGCGAGGGCCGTCATCACCTGCTCCCCGGCCAGCGAGTCCAGCGCGCCGGTCGGCTCGTCGGCGAAGACCACCTTCGGGCCGGTCACCAGGGCGCGCGCGAGGGCCACCCGCTGCGCCTGGCCGCCGCTCATCTCGCCGGGCCGCAGCTCCTCCTGGCCGCGCACCCCGAACCGCTCCAGCCACTCCGCCGCCACCGTCCGCGCGGCTTTCCGGCCGCTGCCGGCCAGGAGCAGCGGCAGCGCCACGTTGTCCAGCGCCGTCAGCTCCGGGATCAGCTGCCCGAACTGGAACACCACCCCGAACTCCGTGCGCCGCAGCTCGCTCAGCCGGGCCTCGGGCAGCCGGTCGACGCGCTCACCGCCGTACGTCACCTCGCCCCCGTCGGGACGGACGATCCCCGCGAGGCAGTGCAGCAGGGTCGACTTGCCGCTGCCGCTCGGCCCGGTGACGGCGAGGATCTCCCCGGCCGCGAGCCGGACCGAGGCGCCGCGCAGGGCCGTGGTCCGGCCGTGGGTCTTGACCAGGCCGGACGCCGTGAGCAGCGGGTCCGGACTCGTGTCGGTGGTCATACCGTGTCTACCTCCGCGGTGAGGGGGGCGAGCCGGGCGCCGGTCGTCGTCATCCAGCGCAGGTCGGCGTCGAGATGGGTCAGGGCGTAGTCCGCCGACAGGACCGTCGACAGATCCGCGCCGGGGGCGGTCTTCACCGCCGTGAGCTCGCGCATACGGCCCATGTGCGCGGCGCGCTGGTCGCGCAGATACGTCTCGGGGTCGCCGGCCGTCAGGATCGACACGACGACCTTCGCGAAGATCTCGTTGGCCACGAAGGGCGCGGGCGGGGTGACCTCGGCCGCCCAGCGCGTCAGTTCGCGGGCGCCGTCCTCGGTGGCCCGGTACAGGGTGCGTTCCGGTCCGCCCTCGGAGCCGGTGCCGTCGACCTCGGCGAGGCCGTCCCGGACCAGGCGCTGAAGGGTCGTGTAGACCTGCCCGTAGGCGAGCGGACGGGCCTGCGGGAAGCGTTCGTCGTGCCGTCGCTTGAGGTCGTAGCCGTGGCTGGGACCCGTGGCGAGCAGCCCGAGCAGGATGTGGCGGGTGCTCATGGCGATCATTATGTACCGAGTACATGTACTGAGTGAATAGTTGGCGGCGGGAATCTTCGCGCGGCGGATGGGTGCGCTGCCGGAGGCCGGTGATTCACGTGGCGGGAGGGCGCGGGTGGGTTGCCGCCGGAGGCGGCTCGCGTGGTCGGCGGGCCGCCACAGGAGGCCCGGCGGCTCGCCGGAGAATCTTGCGTGTCTGGGCGCGGAGTCGACGGAGATTGTGGCGACACGCGGTATTCGTCTTCCGATACGTCTGCCGCCGTGCCCACTGGGTAGGGCTGTGTTGTCCCGTGCCGGCCGTCCGGCCGTCCCGTCACCGACGAAGGAGCCACCATGGCCGCCTCGACCCGCCCGCTGATCCCCGCCCCCTCCAAACGCCCGGCGGAGCCCACCGCCGAGTGCGTGCGCGTGTGCTCCGCCGAGAGCGCCTACGCCCAGACCCCGCTGACCAGCGAACCCCCGCTGCCGTACGCCGAACCCCTCACCAGCGAGCCGCCGCTCGCCGCCCCGGACGCCGACACGACGAGGCCGTAGATGACCGCACCCCGCCCGGACCGGCCCCCGACCGCGGACCTGGCCCGCCTCGCCGAACTGTATGGCGTCGCCACGTCCTACCGCCCCGCCCCCGACCGCACTGTCACGGCCTCGCCCGTCGCCGTCACCCGCGTCCTGGCCGCCCTCGGCGTCGACGCGAGCACGCCCGGGGCGATCCGCGCAGCCCTCACCGCCCGCGAACGGGAACTCGGCGCACGGCTGCTGCCGCCGACCGTCGTGGCCTGGCAGGGGACCGAGCCGGCCGCGCTCGGCGCACTGCCCGCGGGGACCCGGCTGCACGTCGAGACCGAGCAGGGTGCGACCCGCACCACCGTCGAGGGCCTGCCGCCCGGAGTGCACCGGCTGACCGCGACCGCGCCCGGCGGACGCACCGCCGAGGCCCACCTCGTCGTGGCCCCCGCCCGGCTGCCCGCACCGGCCGGGCGGTCGTACGGCTTCCTCGTCCAGCTCTACTCCCTGCTCTCCCACCGCTCCTGGGGCATGGGCGACCTGGGGGACCTCGGCGAACTGGCCGCCTGGGCCGGCCGGGTGCTCGGCGCCGGGTTCGTCCAGGTCAACCCGCTGCACGCCGCGGTGCCCGGCACACCCACGGACCCCTCGCCCTACCGCCCCTCCTCCCGCCGCTTCCCCGACCCCGTGCATCTGCGCGTGGAGAACGTCCCCGAGTTCGCCCACGTCGAGGACCGTGAGCGCGTCGCCGGACTCCTCGAACGCGCCGCCCGGCTCCGGGAGTCCGTGCTCGACAAGGGCGCCCTCATCGACCGGGACGCCGTATGGGAACTCAAGCGCGAGGCACTGGAACTCGTCCGCGCGGTACCGCTCGGCCCCGGACGCCGCGCGGCCTACGACGACTTCCTCGCCGCCCACGGCAGCGCCCTTCAGGACCACGCCACCTGGAACGCGCTCGCCGAGGCGTACGGCGGCGACGTCGAGCAGTGGCCCGACCCGCTGCGGGACCCCCGGTCGGCCGGGACCGCCCGCGCGCGGGCCGAACTGACGGACCGTGTGGACTTCCACACCTGGCTCGCCTGGCTCACCGACAGCCAGCTCGTCGCCGTGCAGCGCACCGCGCGCGAGGCCGGGATGCCGGTGGGGATCGTCCACGACCTGGCCGTCGGCGTGCACCCCGGCGGCGCCGACGCCTGGGCCGGGCGGGACCACTTCGCCACCGGGATGTCGGTCGGCGCCCCGCCCGACGCCTTCAACGCCCGCGGCCAGGACTGGGGCCTGCCGCCCTGGCGCCCCGACCGGCTCGCCGAGTCCGGTTACGCGCCCTACCGGGCCCTGCTCCAGGCCCTGTTCCGCAGCGCCGGAGCCCTGCGCATCGACCATGTCATGGGGCTGTTCCGGCTCTGGTGGGTCCCGCAGGGCCTGCCGCCCACCGACGGTACCTACGTCCGCCACGACGCCGAGGCCATGCTCGCCGTGCTCGTCCTGGAGGCCTCGCGGGCGGGCGCGATCGTCATCGGGGAGGACCTCGGCACGGTCGAGCCCGGCGTCCGCGAGGCGCTGCGCGAGCGCGGGGTGCTGGGGACGTCGGTGCTGTGGTTCGAACGCGACTGGGACGGGGACGGCCTGCCGCTGCCGCCCGCGGCCTGGCGCCCGGACTGTCTGGCCACGGCCACCACCCACGACCTCCCGCCCACCGCGGCCCGGCTCACCGGCGAGCATGTCGAACTCCGCGACCGGCTGGGCCTGCTGACCCGTCCGCTCGCCGAGGAACGCGCCACGGCCGCCGCCGACACCGCCGAGTGGCTGGCCCTTCTCACCCGGCTGGGACTGCTGGACGGGGCGGGCTTCACCGCGGGGGAGCCGGAGGGGGTGGCTGTGGCCTCTGGTGGGGCCGCGGAGTCCGGAGCGGCCGGGGGCGAGGCTGGGGCCGACGTGGCCGACGTGGCCGACGTGGCCGAGGCGGCGGAGGTGGCCGAGGTCCTCGCCGTCCATCGCTTTCTGCTGCGTACGCCCGCCCGCCTCGTCGGGGCCTGGCTCCCGGACGCGGTCGGCGACCGTCGCCCGCAGAACCTCCCCGGCACCTGGGACGAGTACCCGAACTGGCGTCTGCCCGTCGCCGACGCCGAGGGCCGGCCGGTCACCCTGGAGGAACTGACGTCGTCCGCCAGGCTGCGGGCGCTGGCGGAGGTGCTGCGGGAGGGGACACGGGAGGGTGGCCCCTGAAGGCCGGGTGTCGGGTGCCGTGCGCCGGGCGTCGGGCCGTCGCGCGGCCGCTGGTGGCAGGACCGCCGGCCGGGGATCGGGAAGGGGCGGGGCGGCGGGCCCGCCGGCGCCCGCGAGCGACCCCCGCTGACGTGCCGTATCGCCATAACGGACCCCCGGGCGCGCGGCCCCGACCGGCGTTCGCTACTTTTGCACCGTGGACAAGAAGAACGCCCTGCGCGTCGGCGCCCTGGCCGCCGGTACGACGCTGATGATGCTGCTCATGTCGTCCCCCGCCCTCGCGCTGACCCGCGACGACGGTGACGACCCCGGCACGGGCCTGAGCGTCATCGAGACGCTGGGTCTGTTCGTGCTCGCCCCGATCGCCCTGTTCGCCGTCACCGCAGGTCTGGTGATGGTCCTCGACCGGTCCTCGTACCGGGTGACCAAGCCCAAGGCCAAGGCCGGCGCCTGACGGCCCGAACCCAAGCTGTTCCCCGAGGGCGCCGCTCCCGCCGTACACGGCAGGGAGCGGCGCCCTCGGCGTTTCACCCGGCCCGGCTCAGGGATGCGCGGCCGTCAGATACCGCTGAACCGTCGGCGCCAGCCACGCCACGACCTCCTCCGGCCGCAGCGCCACGGCCGGCGGCAGCCGCAGGACGTACCGGGTGAGGGCCAGCCCCAGCAACTGCGTGGCGCAGAGGGCTGCCCTCGCGGGCACCTGCTCGGCGTCCGGGCACACCGCGCGCGCGACGGGCAGCAACTGGTCGCGGAACACGCCCTGCACCCGCTCCGCCCCCGCCTGGCTCGTGGCACCGACCCGCAGCAGCGCGGTGAGCACCTCGTTCTCCTCCCACATGCCGAGGAAGTGCGTCACCAGGGCCCGGCCGACGTCCTCCCGGGGCAGCGCGCCCACGTCGGGCAGCCGTAGATCGACCGAGACGACCGCCGCGAACAGGCCCTCCTTGTTGCCGTAGTAGCGCATCACCATCGAGGGGTCGATCCGTGCGTCGCGGGCGATGGCGCGGATGGTGGCCCGCTCGTACCCGTCCGTCGCGAAGCGTTCGCGCGCGGCTTCGAGGATCGCGGCGCGGGTGGCGTCGGAGCGGCGGGCGGGCGCGGGGTCGCCGCTACCGCCGCCGGTCGTGGTGGTGTCGGGTGTCTGTGCGGTGCGGTGGTTCATGTCAACGAGCGTAGGCCAACGAGTGTGGGTCTACAAGTGTTGGCCTACGGGTGTTGATGCGGGTGTGCTGGGTGGCCCACGGCTGCTGGCCGCCTCGGTCTGCTGCTGTCTGCGCGTCCGGACCCACGCCTGTTGGCCCACGCCTGTTGGCCCAGGCCCGTTGGCCCGCGCCTGTTGGTCCATGCCCGTTGCCGCCCCTGCGCGCCACCCCGCCCGACGCGTCGGCCCACGCCTGTTTGCCAACACCCGTTGACAATCCCCGCCCCCACTCCCTACCTTTGTCAACAAGCGTTGGTCAACGCACGTTGGCCAACCGGCGTAGGCATCCAGGAGGCCTCTTATGACCGGCACCGGAACCACTGGCCCCATCCGCCCTGTCCGCCCCGCCCGTCACCCGCGCCCCGCCGTGGTCGTCGTCGGCTCCGGCCCCACCGGCCTCCTGCTCGCCGGTGACCTGGCCACCGCCGGCGTCCCCGTCACCCTCCTGGAGAAGCGCCCCGAGAAGATCAGCAATCTGTCGCGGGCGTTCGCGCTGCACGCCCGTTCGCTGGAGCAGCTCGACGCCCGCGGGCTCGCCGACGAGCTGGAGGAGGCCGGGCAGCGGCTGGAGCGGCTGCGGCTGTTCAGCCGGCTGACGCTGGACCTGTCGACGCTGCCCTCGCGGTTCAACCATCTGCTGGTGATCCCGCAGTACGAGGTCGAGACGTCGTTGCGGCGGCGGGCGGAGGAGGCCGGGGTCGACTTCCGGTTCGAGACCGAGGTGACGGGGCTGGAGCAGGACGCGGACGGGGTCACCGTGCGGCTGCGGACGGCCGCGGGGGAGGGGGAGCTGCGGGCGGCGTACGTCGTCGGGACGGACGGGATGCGCAGCGTGGTGCGGGAGGCGGTGGGGCTGCCGTTCCCGGGGCACTCGGTGATCCGTTCCGTGGTGCTCGCGGACGTCAGGCTGGCCGAGCAGCCCGAGACGCTGCTCACCGTCAACACCGCCGGGGACGTCTTCGCCTTCATCGCGCCCTTCGGGGACGGCTACTACCGCGTCATCGGCTGGGACCGCCGGCGCGACGTCCCCGACCACGAGCCGCTGGAGCTGGCGGAGGTCGAGGAGATCACCCGGCTCGCGCTCGGCCGGGACTTCGGGATGCACGACCCCCGCTGGATGTCCCGCTTCCACAGTGACGAGCGCCAGGCTCCCCACTACCGCGTCGGCCGTGTCTTCCTCGCCGGGGACGCCGCCCATGTGCACACCCCGGCCGGCGGTCAGGGCATGAACACCGGCCTCCAGGACGCGGCCAACCTGAGCTGGAAGCTGGCCCAGGTCCTCGCCGGGCGCGCGGGCGACGAACTCCTCGACACCTACGAGGCCGAGCGCCACCCCGTCGGGAAGGCGGTGCTGCGCAGCAGCGGCGGCATCGTCCGGCTCGCCATGGCCAAGCGGCCCTGGACCCTCGCCCTGCGCGCCGGGCTGACCGCCCTCCTCGGCGCGGCCGCCCCGGCCCGCCGCAGGGCCCTCGGGCAGATCACCGGCGTCGGCTACCGCTACGCGGCCCCCAAGGGCGCCCACCGGCTGACCGGCACCCGCGTCCCGGACCTCGCGCTCGCCGACGGCGGCCGGCTGTACGAGGCCCTGCGCGGCGGGCGGTTCGTGCTGGTCGCCCCGGGGTCGTACGAGCCGGGCGCCGGACGCGAGGACCGCCTCACCGCCGCCCGCTGGGCGAGCGACCGGCGCACGACCCTGCTGGTGCGCCCCGACGGCTATGTGGCCTGGGCCGCCGAGAACGCCACCCCCGCCGCGATCGAGGCCGCCCTCGCCGCCCACGTCGGGTGAGCCCGCAACCTGCCCCGGCCCGACCTGCCCCGGCCCGCCCCGACCTGCCCCGGCCCCGCCCGCCTCGGGCCGGTGCCAGACCGCCCGGATCAGCCTCCGGCCGCCCCCGCCGGCTCGCGGACCATGAAGACGTCCACCGGGTCCTCGCTCTCCACCACGAAACCGTGCCGCCCGTAGAGCCGACGGGCGGCACTGCCGTTGAGGACGTTCAGCCGGACCCGGACGCCGTCGGTGTCGCAGCGTTCCAGCAGGGCGGCCAGGACGGACGTGCCGACGCCCCGGCCGTGCAGGGCGGGGTCGAGGTAGAAGTGCTCCAGCCAGTGGGCGTCGTCGGCGGGGCGCAGGGCGACGCAGCCCGCGAAGGCGCCGGCCACCTCGATCACCCAGGTGTGCGCGGGCTCGAACGCGTCGCGCAGGCGCTGCCGGACGCGTCGGTCGTCGTAGCGTCCGAGCCGTTCCAGGTCCGGCCGCATGACGACGGCCCGCAGTTCCGCCACCGCCTCGACGTCTGCCGCCGTGGCCTGCCGTATCTCCCAGTCCGCCATGATCTCCCCTCCCGCTCGCGCGGCCTCAGCGGCCCGGCTCGGACGTGCCCGCGAGCAACTTGCGCAGCAGGTCGGCCAGTTGTCCGGACTGCTCCTCGGTGAGCTCGGACAGGCCGTCGGTCTGGACGGCGACCCCGGCGCCGACCGCCTCGTCGATGAGGGCGAGGCCCTCGTCGGTGAGGGTGACGTGGAGGCCGCGGCGGTCGTGCGGGTCGGGGGAGCGGCGCAGCAGGCCCGCCCGTTCCAGCTTGTCCAGCCGGCCGGTCATGCCGCCGGTGGTGAGCATGAGGGTGGAGGACAGCTGGCGCGGGGAGAGGGTGTACGGCTCGCCGGCGCGGCGCAGGGTCGCGAGGACGTCGAACTCGCCGCGGGAGATCCCGAACCGGCCGTACGTGCGCTCCATCCGGTCGCCCATCGCGCGGGCGAGCCGGTAGATCCGGCCGAAGACCTCCATCGGCAGGGTGTCGAGGTCGGGCCGCACGTCCGCCCACTGGCCGATGATCGCGTCGACCGCGTCCGGACGCTCCTGACCGGCCTGACCGGCCTGACCGCCCTGGCGGTCCCGGGGCTCGGGGTTCGGGTTCATGGCAGGAGTATCCGCTTCCGTTCGGTCGGCCGCAAGAAAGTGGCTTGACGGAAAGTTGCTTAGCGCTAAGCTACTTTCTATCAAGTCACTTCCTGGTGGGTCATCGCCCGTTCCCGGCGAGCCGCCCCACCGGAGGGAAACCGGAAACAGCAGGGGGGCCGCCATGCGTCAGAAGGACCAGCGCGTACCGGGGGAGTGGGCGCTGCCCGTCGCAGCCGCCGTCAACGGCGTGGGCATGGGCATGTACGTCCCGTTCACGCTGGTGTTCTTCCACTACGTCACCGGGCTGTCCTTCGCCGTCGTGGGCGTGGTCCTCACGGTGACCGGGCTCGCCGGACTCGGCGCCCTGCCGGTGGCCGGCACCGCGATCGACCGGTACGGCGCCAAGCGGGTGCTGTACGTGCTGTACGGCGTCCGGGTCGTCGGCTTCGCGCTCTACCCCTTCGCCCAGTCGCTCGCCGCCTTCGCCGCGGTCGCCCTGGTCACGGCGGCCGCCGACCGGGCCTTCCCCGCGGTGAACCAGACGCTGATCGCCGAGGTGGCCCGCGGTGAGGGCCGTGACCGCCTCCAGGCGGCCACCCGCGCCCTCCAGAACGGCGGCAACGGCGCCGGCGCCCTGCTCGCCACCCTGGTCCTCGCCCTCGCCGGACCGGCCGGCTACACCTACGCCGCCTGGGGCAACGCCCTGTCCTTCGCGCTGGCCGCGCTGCTGGTGCGCCCGCTGAAGCCGGTGCGGTCCGCCGAGCCGGGCCCCGCGCGCCGGGCCGGGGCCGGATACCGGCTCGTCCTCGCCGACCGGCCCTTCCTGGTCGTCACCGGCGCCAACTTCCTCAACGCGCTCAGCTACTCCGCGCTGTCGGTGCTGTTCCCGCTGTTCATCGTGCAGTGGCTGGCCGGGCCGGCCGTTCTGACCGGCTCCGCCTTCACCGTCAACACCGTGCTGTGCGCGGTCGCCGGGGTGTACGTCGGCTCCCGCGTCCGGCGGGCCGGGGCCCGGCGCACCCGGGCCGCTGCGCTGGGCGGGGCGCTGTTCGCCGCCGCGTTCGCCGCGCAGATCGTGCTCGGCACGCTCCGGCCGCAGAACGACACCGTGCTGGGCGGCGCCCTGATCGCCGTCGTCGTCCTCTACACCGTCGGCGAGCTGATCCACAGCCCGGCCGCCGAGGTGCTGGCCGTCTCCGCGGCGCCCGAGGCCGTGCGCGGCCGGTACATGGCGGCCTACCAGATGTCCTGGTCACTGGCGAAGGCCGTCGCGCCCTCCCTGTTCACCGGACTGCTCGCCCTCGACGGCCGCGCGCCCTGGGCCGTCCTCATCGTCACCTCCGCCGTCGCGGCCGCCCTGCTGCTCCGTGTCGAGCACCGGCTGCCCGCCGAGGCGGTACGTCCCCTGCCGGTCACCGTCGCCCGCGGCGCCGAGTCCGGCGACGGCGCCCAGTCCGGCGACGGCGCCGAGTCCGCGGAGTCCGCGGAGTCCGCGGAGTCCGCCCAGGCCGTCCCGCCCGCCGCGACCGCCAGGCCCGCCAACGCGGCGGCCTGACCCCGGTGGCCCGCCCCCACGCCTCCTCCCGCCCCCCGCCCCCCGCCCTCCCGACTTCGCGAAAGGCCCGGCCATGAAGCGGTCCGCGACCGTCCTGCTCACCGCCCTCGCCCCGGTCTCCTGGGGCACCACCTACGCCGTCACCACCGAGTTCCTCCCGGCCGACCGGCCGCTGTTCACCGGGCTGATGCGGGCGCTGCCCGCCGGGCTGCTCCTGCTGGCCCTCGCCCGGGTGCTGCCGCGCGGCGCCTGGTGGTGGAAGTCGGCGGTGCTGGGCGCGCTGAACATCGGGGCGTTCTTCCCGCTGCTGTTCCTGTCGGCGTATCGGCTGCCCGGCGGTATGGCCGCGGTGGTGGGCTCGGCGGGCCCGCTGTTCGTGGTCGGGCTGTCGGCGCTGCTGCTGGGGCAGCGGGCCACGCTGCGCTCGGTGCTCGCCGGGATCGCGGCGGCGTTCGGGGTCAGCCTGGTCGTGCTGAAGGCGGCCGGGGCGCTGGACCTCGTCGGGGTGCTGGCGGCCGTCGCCTCCACCGCGTCGATGTCCACGGGCACCGTGCTGACCAAGAAATGGGGCCGCCCCGAGGGGGTCGGCCCGCTCGCCCTGACCGGCTGGCAGCTCACCGCGGGCGGTCTGCTGATCGCCCCGCTCGCCCTGCTGGTCGAGGGCGCGCCGCCCGTCCTGAACGCCCCGGCGGTCGGCGGCTACGTCTACCTCGCGCTCGGCAACACGGCGGTGTCGTACTGGCTGTGGTTCCGCGGTATCGGCCGGCTCTCCGCCACCCAGGTCACCTTCCTCGGTCCGCTCTCCCCGCTCACCGCGGCGGTCATCGGCTGGGCCGCGCTCGGCCAGACGCTGAGCCCGGTCCAACTGGCGGGCATGACGCTGGCGTTCGGCGCGACGGTGGCGGGACAGCTGGGCGCCGGCCGCGGGCCGGAGAAGACCCGGTCGTTCAGGTCCGCCGAAGGGAAGGGGGAGAAGGCATCTGTGGAGGTGACGGGTCCGGCGGTGCGGCGGTAGATCCGCCTCCGCTCAGGCTCTCGACCCCGTCACTTCCCCCGCCCCGCCCGTCTCCCCCGCCACCACGTCCGGGCCCACAGCACGTGCACGCCGCCCAGCGCGAGGGCCACCGCCGTGGCGTCCAGGCGTTCCGCCGGTGAGGCGTCGGGGCGGGTGAGCGCGTCGGCCGCGCGGGCGAGCAGGGTGATGTCCGCGGGCAGGGTCACCGTGGCGAGGAAGGCCAGGCACAGCGCGGTGCCGGTGACGAGGACGACGGCGTAGACCCGGACCGCGCGGCGCTCGTGCGCGGGGAGCGCGCGACTGGGGTCCGTGCCCGCGCGGCCCAGCAGCCTCCGGGCGGTGTGGCGGGCGTAGGCCCTGCCGTCGCCGTACAGGTCGCGGCAGCGCAGCAGGTCCTGGAGGACGAAGTAGACGTCGGTGCGCATGAAGACCATCAGCTGGAACGGCAGCGGCAGCAGCGCGAGGACGGTCAGGGCGGCCAGCAGCCGGTGCGGGGTGCCGTGCAGCGCGCCCGCGGCGAGAGCGGCCGCCGCGGCGACGGCGAGGTTGGTGACGACGCCCGCCAGATACGCCGTCAGACGGTGGCGGCGCGGGGCCAGTTCGATGCCGCTGATGTCGGTCTGCATCACCAGGAACTGCAGCCGGGTGCCCAGCCGCATCCGGGCCGGTACCCCGGTCGCCCGCGCGGTGACCAGATGCGCGCACTCGTGGAGGAACAGCAGCGCCCAGCCCGCGGCCGCCCCGAACACGACGACCAGGCTGCCGTGGCCGCTCCACAGCAGCGTGCGGTAGCCGAGGGCGACATCGGGCCGGGCCAGCAGGGCGGCGCCGATCAGCAGCACGACCAGTACGGGCAGGACCGGGCTGAGCGTGAAGCGCACATGGCGGGGCCGCAGCCGGGCCAGCGTCGGCCTCGGCGGGCCGGGCTCCGGCACCGGGCGGCCGTCCAGCTCGGCGACGAAGCCGAGACCGAGGAGCGCGTCGACGAAGTCCGCCACGTCGAGGTCCTGCCCGGTCTCCGCCAGCAGCCGCCGCGCCGCCTCCTCGCTGTCCAGCCCCTCGCCGAGCAGGTCCAGGGCGCGCTTGCCGGACTCGGGCAGGGCGACGAAGCGGCCGGTGGCCATGCGCCCCACGATCCACTCCGGCCCGTCGGCCCGGGCGGCCAGTTCATGCAGCCGGACCCGGCTCACACGGGCACCTCACCTCTCCGTTCCTCACACTCCGCCGCAGGCCGGACAGTCCGGGCGGCGGGGGTGGCGCTGTACGAGCGGATCGCCGGGGACCATCAGGTTCAGGCCGAAGCGGACGCCCGGCTCGAGCGCCGGCACCCCGGTCAGCAGGGCCAGCGCGGCATGGGCGAGCAGGGCCCCCGACAGGCTCGCGGTGACCGCGGTGGCCGGGTTCCAGGGCATCCGCGGCGAGGCCACCTCCTCGTCCTGACCCGGCGCCAGCCGGAGGTCACGCCGGGCCGCCTCGCCCTCGCGCAGACACTCCCAGCAGGCGCCCCGCCCGGGGGCGTACACCCCGGCCGTCACCAGCGGGCCGCGATAGCCGGCGTCCACCCAGGGCAGGCCCAGCGCGAGACAGCCCCGGTTGGCCCAGCGGCGCAGATCGGCCGGGCGGTCGGCGGCCAGCACCAGCAGATCGGGACGGGCCCGGCCGAGCAGCGCCCGCAGCCCGTCCGGGCCGCGCACCTCGGCGCGCTCGCCCGTCACCGTCACGTCCGAGTTCAGCGCCCGCAGGGTGGCCAGCGCCGCGTCCACCTTGGGCCGGCCGATGTCCGCCTCGCGGAACAGCGGCTGCCGGTTGAGGTTGGACAGCTCTACCACGTCCGGGTCGACGCAGTGCACATGCCCCACCCCGGAGGCGACCAGACACTGCGCCGCGTGCCCGCCGGTGCCGCCCACGCCGAGCAGCAGCACCCGGGCCCGGCCGAGGGCCAGTTGAGCGTCCCAGGCGCTGGCCCGCGGCCCCAGGTCCATCCAGCGCAGCAGTGGCACACCCCGGCTGTAGCGCTCGCGCTCGCGGTCGGACACCGGCACCGGCGCGGCCGCGTCCTCCACGAACCCGGCCGCCTGCAGATCGGCCATCGCCCGGAGCACGTCGTCCCCGCTCACCCCCGGATGCCCGGCCACCACCTCGGCGACCACCCCGGAGGGGTCCCGGGAGCCGTCCATCACCTCCATCAGCCGCCAGATCCAGCCTTGCGGATCGGCGATCTCCGCCCCGATGCCGAACACGACACCGCCGATCCGGACATGGCCGTCGACGGTGCGGTAGGGCCGGTGCTCGGGTTTGACGCGGGGCCGCCGTAAGGACGCCGTCTCGGATGTCACGCGGTCACCACCCCCGTGGTCGTATGCGCCGGACTGGCGTGAACACCTGCCCTTGACACTGTTGTTCACCCGCGTGACTCTTGGCAAGAAGCCCGTGTAGAGGCTTTTGTTCAGCCAAGTCCGTTGTGTCGTGCGCGCGTTGATGGAGGGGAGTCTCACATGGCCGAGAAGATCGTCATCCGCCCGCTGGACAAGAAGGAGACCACGGGGGACAGCAACTCCCAGGGTGCCTGAGCGGAGCCCCGGCGTGCGGACCTCGTCGTATCCCACCGTCGTCGACCTGGAGCGGCAGGCCCGCGCGCTGGCCGCCGCGGCGCCCGGGGCGATCAGCCTGCGGGCGGCCGGAGCGAGCCGCGCCGGCCGCCCCCTGTGGCTGCTGACCGCCGGCCACGGCGACCGGCACATGCTCACCGTCGCGGGCGCGCACGCCAACGAGCCCGTGGGCGGCGCCTCCGCGCTCCGCCTGGCCACCGTGTTCGCGCGCCGGCCCCAGCTGCTGAGACGGCTCGGCTGCGCCTGGCACTTCCTGCTCTGCCTCGACCCCGACGGCGCCCGGCTGAACGAGGGCTGGCAGCCCGAGGAGCCCGCGCCGTCCCTGGAGGAGTGCCATCTGCGGCTGTACCGGCCCGCGTTCGCCCGGCAGCCCGAATCCCTGCCCGCGCTCGGCGAGAGCCGTCCGCCGATGCCCGAGTCGGCGACCCTGGTGCGGCTGCTCGACGAGCTGCGCCCGGCCGCCCAGTTCACGCTGCACGGCATCGAGTTCGGCGGCGCCTTCGCGATGATGACGCGCTCGCTGCCCGGCGCCGGAGAGTCCTTCCGCCGCAGCGCCGCCCTGCTGGACGTGCCCCTGGACGACCACCCCTGCGACGGCCCCGACTGGCGGCCGGACCGGCCGGGCCTGCTGCTGCTGCCCGACGGCCGGGCCGGCAGCGAGCGCGACCCGAGCGGCTTCGTCGCCGAGAGCACCTGGCTGTACCCGCGCCGCCACGGCACCCTCACCACCCTGATCGAGGCACCCGCCTGGGGCGTCGCCGCGGTCGCCGACCCACGCCCCGCCACCGACCCCGAGCGGGCCGTCGCCGGGATCGGCGGGCTCCTGCTGGCCCGCAACCGCGAACTGGCCGCCGTACTGGACGGGCGCGCGGACACCCGGGCCGTGCCGGAGGAACTGGCCCCGCTGCGGGACGCCGCCCTGGAACTGGTCGACGTGGCGCCCTCGGTCGCCGCCACCTGGGCCGCGGAGGAACGCTCCGGGTCCCGGGGCCACTACGCCACCCTCGGCATCGCCGCCCGCCGCATCCCGCTGCGCGCGGCGGCCATGATGCGCCGCGCCCTGGCCGGCACCGACCCCGGCACCGCCGAGGCGCTCGGCGACCTGGTCCGCGAGTGGTGCCGGGAACTCGAGAAGGCCTACAGCCCCCGCTGGGTGCCGGTGTCGGCCCAGACGGGCCTGCATGTGCGCACGATGCTCGACATCGGCCGCCGGGTGTGCGCCGAGCGGCCGTGAGGGCACATGCGTGAGGACATGCGCGAGGGGCGGGCGACCACGTCGGTCGCCCGCCCCTCGGCGGCTGCTGTCCCGCGTGCGTCAGACGGACGCGGCGGCGTCCGCGGCCTGAGCCTTCAGCGCCCGCTCGACACCCGAACGCGACTCCGAGACCAGACGGCGCAGGGCCGCGCCCGGCTCGGCGGAGGCCAGCCAGGCGTCCGTACGGTCCAGGGTGTCCTGCGAGACCTGGAGCGACGGGTAGAGGCCGACCGCGATCTGCTGGGCCATCTCGTGCGAACGGGAGTCCCACACGCCCTTCACCGAGTCGAAGAACCGCTCGGCGTAGGCGGCCAGCAGCTCACGCTGGTCGGTCTGCACGAAGCCGACGATCACGGCCTCCTGAAGGGCGTTGGGCAGCTTGTCGGAGTCCACCACCGACGCCCAGGCCTCCGCCTTGGCCTCCTCGGTCGGGCGCGCCGCCCGCGCGGTCGCGGCGTGCCGCTCACCGGCGGCCGTCCTGTCGCGCTCGTACTCGCCCGCGATCTCCGTCTCGTCGAACCGGCCGACCGCCGCCAGCCGCTGGACGAACGCCCAGCGCAGCTCGGTGTCCACGACCAGGCCCTCGACCGACTGCGAGCCGTCCAGCAGCCCCTCCAGCAGGTCCAGCTGCTCCGGCGTACGGGCCGTCGCCGCGAAGGCCCGCGCCCACGCCAGCTGGTGGTCGCCGCCCGGCTCGGCCGCGCGCAGGTGCGCCAGCGTGGCGTCCGTCCACCGGGTCAGCAGCGCCTCGCGGGCGGCCGGGTCGGCGTACAGGTCGACGGCCAGCTTCACCTGGCGGTGCAGCGACTGCACGACACCGATGTCGGACTCCTTGCCGATGCCGGACAGCACCAGCGACAGGTAGTCCCGGGTGGCCAGCTCGGCGTCGCGGGTCATGTCCCACGCGGACGCCCAGCACAGGGCGCGCGGCAGGGACGCCTCGAAGTCGCCGAGGTGCTCGGTGACGAAGGCCAGCGACTCCTCGTCGAGGCGGACCTTGGCGTAGGACAGGTCGTCGTCGTTGAGCAGCACCACGGTCGGGCGGCGGCGGCCCACCAGGGCCTCGACGTGCGTCAGCTCGCCGTCCACGTCCAGCTCGACGCGGTCGGTGCGCACCAGCTTGCCGGCCTCGGTCAGGTCGTACAGGCCGACCGCGATGCGGTGCGGGCGCAGCACCGGCTCGCCCTGGGCTCCGGCCGGGAGCGCCGGGGCCTGCTGGCGGATGCCGAAGGAGGTGATCACCCCGTCGGCGTCGGTGGTGATCTCCGGGCGCAGGACGTTGATCCCGGCCGTCTCCAGCCACTTCTTCGACCAGGTCTTCAGATCGCGGCCGGAGGTCTCCTCCAGCGCGCTGAGCAGGTCGCTGAGGCGGGTGTTGCCGAACGCGTGACGCTTGAAGTACGCCTGGACGCCCGTGAAGAACTCGTCCATGCCGACGTAGGCGACGAGCTGCTTGAGGACCGAGGCACCCTTGGCGTAGGTGATGCCGTCGAAGTTGACCAGGACGTCGTCCAGGTCACGGATCTCGGCCATGATCGGGTGCGTGGAGGGCAGCTGGTCCTGCCGGTACGCCCAGGTCTTCATCGAGTTCGCGAACGTGGTCCACGAGTGCGGCCACTTCGAGGCGGGGTGGTACGCCTGGCAGGCGATGGAGGTGTAGGTGGCGAACGACTCGTTCAGCCAAAGGTCGTTCCACCACTCCATGGTGACCAGGTCGCCGAACCACATGTGGGCCAGCTCGTGCAGGATGGTCTCCGCGCGCAGCTCGTACGACGCGTCGGTCACCTTGGAGCGGAACACGTACTGGTCGCGGATGGTCACCGCGCCCGCGTTCTCCATCGCGCCCGCGTTGAACTCCGGCACGAACAGCTGGTCGTACTTCGCGAACGGGTAGTCGTAGTCGAACTTCTCCTGGAACCACTCGAAGCCCTGCCGGGTCACCTCGAAGACGGCGTCCGAGTCCAGGTACTCGGCCAGCGACGGCCGGCAGTAGATGCCGAGCGGCACCGACCGGCCGTCCTTCTCGTACACACTGTGCACGGAGTGGTACGGGCCCACGATCAGGGCCGTGATGTACGTCGAGATCCGCGGGGTCGGCTCGAAGACCCAGACGTTGTCCTTGGGCTCCGGGGTCGGCGAGTTCGACACGACCGTCCAGCCCTCGGGCGCCTTCACGGTGAACTGGAAGGTCGCCTTCAGGTCGGGCTGCTCGAACGACGCGAACACCCGCCGGGCGTCCGGCACCTCGAACTGGGTGTACAGGTAGGCCTGGTCGTCGACCGGGTCGACGAACCGGTGCAGGCCCTCACCGGTGTTGGTGTACGCGCAGTCCGCGACCACGCGCAGGATGTTGCGGCCCTCGAGAAGGCCGGGCAGCGCGATCCGGGAGTCGGCGAAGACCTCGGCCGCGTCGAGCGCGTCGCCGTTCAGGGTCACCTCGTGGACGGCCGGCGCCACCAGGTCGATGAAGGACTCCGTGCCCCCGCGGGCCACGTCGAAGCGCACCGTGGTCACGGACCGGTAGGTGCCGCCCTCCTGCGCGCCGGAGAGGTCGAGATCGATCTCGTACGAGTCAACGGTGAGCAGCTCCGCCCGCTGCTGCGCCTCTTCGCGAGTCAGGTTTGTGCCAGGCACGCGGTCATCTCCTCGGTCACCTCGTATGTGTCGGTCCGGTCATCCTTCCATGCGCATGAGCCGATCCGGGCTGGCTGAGGCCCGCCTCGGGCGAGGCGAGGGGAAACCCTCTGCCGGGCGGGGCACCCCGCGGCCGGGGACGCGGGCGGGGACGCGGGCGGGAGCGTGATGTCCGGATTCCGCCGGTGCGGGGGGCGCGGCGGGGCGAGTCTGGGCGCATGACGACCTACATCGCACGACCCGTCGAGGCACCGGTCCTGAAGGAGCTGCGCCACGTCGACGACTCTGGACGCCGGACGTCTCCGTTCACGGACGAGGAGGGCGGCGCCCCGCTGCGCTGCTGTCTGCGCAGGAGCCGGCCGGGGGAGCGGATCGCGCTGGTCGCGTACGCCCCGCTGCGGCGCTGGGCGGCGGCGACGGGCGTGGACCCGGGCGCGTACGACGAGCAGGGCCCGGTCTTCGTGCACGCCGGGGAGTGCCCGGGTTTCGAGGGCGGGAGCCTGCCCTTCACCCAGGCCCGCCGGGTGCTGCGCCGCTACTCCGCCGACGGCCGCATCCTGGGCGGACTGCTGGTGGAGACCGGCTTCGAGGACGCCCTGCGGAAAGCGTTCGACGACCCGGCCGTGGCACTGGTCCACGTCCGGGCCGTCGAGTACGGCTGCTTCCTCTACGAGGTGCGCAGGCCCTGAGGCGCCTACTGGGCCCGGGCGGCCTTCAGCTCGGCCGCCACCAGCTCCGCGATCTGCACCGCGTTCAGCGCGGCGCCCTTGCGGAGGTTGTCGTTGGAGATGAACAGGGCGAGACCGTGCTCGACGGTCTCGTCCCGGCGGATGCGGCCGACGAACGACGGGTCCTTGCCGGCGGCCTGGAGCGGGGTCGGGATGTCGCTGAGCACCACGCCGGGGGCGCCGGCGAGCAGCTCGGTGGCGCGCTCCGCGCTGATCGGGCGGGCGAAGCGGGCGTTGACCTGGAGCGAGTGGCCGGAGAAGACCGGGACGCGCACACAGGTGCCGGAGACCTTCAGGCCCGGGATCTCCAGGATCTTGCGGGACTCGTTGCGGAGCTTCTGCTCCTCGTCGGTCTCGTTCAGGCCGTCGTCCACGATCGAGCCCGCGAGGGGCAGGACGTTGAAGGCGATGGGCCGCTTGTAGACGCCCGGCTCGGGGAAGTCCAGGGCCTCGCCGTCGTGGGTGAGCTTGTCGGCGTCGGCGATCACCTTCTGCGCCTGGCCGTGCAGTTCGGCGACGCCCGCGACGCCCGAGCCGGAGACCGCCTGGTAGGTGGCGACGACCAGCGCCTCGAGGCCGGCCTCGTCGTGCAGCGGCCTGAGGACCGGCATCGCGGCCATCGTGGTGCAGTTCGGGTTGGCGATGATGCCCTTGGGGCGGTCCGCGACGGCGTGCGGGTTGACCTCGGAGACCACCAGGGGCACCTCGGGGTCCTTGCGCCAGGCCGAGGAGTTGTCGATCACGACGGCGCCCTGCGAGGCGACCTTCTCGGCCAGCGCCTTCGAGGTCGCGCCGCCCGCGGAGAACAGCACGATGTCCAGGCCGGAGTAGTCGGCCGTGGCCGCGTCCTCCACCGTCACGCCGTCCAGGACCGTCCCCGCGGAGCGGGCCGAGGCGAACAGTCGCAGCTCGTCCAGGGGGAACTCCCGCTCGGCGAGAATCCTGCGCATGACCGTGCCGACCTGGCCGGTGGCTCCGACGATTCCTACCTTCACGGGGACTCCTCTGCGTGACGTGCCTGTGTGTGCCCATACGGCCGGGACCCTTCCATCATGCGGGTGACCCGGGCGTATGTGTCCAATCGTTTGCCCGATGGGTGGACGCTCACTCCTTTCGGCCGGGTCCCTCGACCGCCCACTCGCCGTCCGAGCGGACCTGGAGGAATGTGCCCGGGACACGGTGCCGGCCGAAAGATGAACCGACCTTGTGCGCCGGGAACAGGTTTTCGTCCAGCGCGAAGATATGCATCAGCGGGCGCGACTCCGGGTCCCCGGAGGGCACGAACCGCATCTCGGTCTCGGGCCCGGTGTGACGTACGACTCCGTATCCGTGACCCTCGGTCCGCTCGCCGAGCACGGGCGCCGCGTCGGACGGAGCCGGTTCCAGCCGCCACGTCGTGTCGTCCTGCGCACGGACGATCAGGAAGCAGGTTCCGCCCGGATCGACCCAGACGGGACCGAGGACGGGCCGGTCGGCGCCCCAGGTGCCGGCCACGATCGCGGACTTTCCGTGCGGGTGGTTGTAGGCCCGCACGGTCATGTTCCAGTCGGAGGGCGACGAGGTCTGCCGCACGGTCATCAGGGTCGGCGGGCCCTGGTAGCGCAGGACCGTGCTGCCCCGGCCCTCCACGGGGCCGGTGAACAGGGGCGCCTCCTCCTCGGGCAGCAGCCGCAGGGACCAGCCGCCCTTGTGCCGGATGCGCAGGTTCTGCCGGTCCTGGCCGGCGCCGAAGAGCACGGCCGTGCCGCCGACGCCGTTGGAGCCGCCGGTGAGCAGGTCGGTGACCTCGTCGACGTCGGTCACCCTGATGGTGTACTGGTCGTCGACGTCGGTGAACTCGTACCGGACCAGCGCCGGGCGGCCGGGCCTGGGGTTGAACAGCGGAAGTTCCCTGCTGCCCCGTCCCTCGTAGTGTCCCGTGCGCCTCATCTCCTCCGGGGCGCGCACGGGCAGCGGGCGGGTGGTGAGCCGCCAGTCGCCGTCGCCCTTGCGCACGAAGAGCAGAAGCGGGCCGTCGGGGACGGCGAGGGTTTGCTCGAACGGGCCGGTGTGCTTGTCCATGAGCCGCTCGGCGCTTTCGCGGTCCCCGAGGAGCCGGGCCTCGTGGCACTCCAGCTCGAACCAGATCTGCTTGCCGTCGGCGAGGTCGAGCCGGACGTCCAGATCGGCGGAGGGGCCCGTGTAGGCGAAGACCTCGGGTCCCTTGCCCGTGACCGTCGCCCCGGCTCCCAGGGGGAGTGCCGCGGACAGCGGCCGGATCGAGACCGTCCACTTCCCCTCGTGGCGGACCTTCAGCCGAAAAGGGCGGTCGGGTCGCGGGTGGAACAGGGCGCGGCCGTGGAACGCGTGCTCGTCGTAGACGTCCAGGACGGTGTCGGGACCGAAGCGGTCCTGTTCGACGGCCTGGACCTCGAACCAGCCGCCTTCCGTGGCCTGCCCTTCCACGATCACGGGCCCCTCCGAGAGCCCCGCGCGCACAGTGAACGTCTGCTCGCCCTTGCCGCGGCGGACGAACGGCTTGAAGTCCTTGCCCCAGGTGAACGGGGCGGCGGGTACGGGGGACGCGGCGGGCACGGGAGACGCGGACGCCCCGGCGGGCACGCCGTCCGGCTTCCCGGCTCCGTGCGGCGGGAGCGGGCCGGTGGGCCCCGGCGCGTCCGCCCGCGTGTCCGTCCGTACCGGCGGGGGCGTCCGTATCGGCGTGGCCGCCCCCGCGGGCGCCGCTCCGGTCTTGGACACGCCGGTCAGCGGCACCGGGCCCGAGGACACCGCCGCCCCGGGGGCCGCCCCGAAGTCGGCTGCGAGCGCGGTCAGGCCCGAGTCGTAGCCCTGTCCCACCGCGCGGAACCTCCACCCGCCCTCACGCCGGTAGAACTCGCCGAGGACGAAGGCCGTCTCGGTGGACGCGTCGGTCACCTCGTAGTGGGCGACGATCGTGAGGTCGGCCGTGATCGCCTGGACGTACAGGCCGGGCACCTGGCCGAAGATGCCGTCGGCGCAGGAGCCCGCGATCACCACGCGCCGCACGTCCGGTTCGACGGACGGCAGGTCCAGCTCCAGCCATTCGGCGAACTGTCCGCCGCCCTGTCCCACGCCCCCGTGCCGCACCGCGCCCGACGGGTGCGCGGGACGGCCGCGCAGGACGAGGTCGGCTTCCCCGCGCACCCGGCCTTCGGCGTCGAGGAGCAGCGCGGAGGCGTTCACGGCAGGGGTGCCCGCGACGGCGGCCCGGCCGACCGCGACCCGCAACGGAGCTGCGGGGACAGGCGTGTTGGCGCCTTTGGTGATGTGGCTCATGCGGCCCATGCTGACAGTGGGACCGTGTGAGGAAAAGATCGACGGATGCACCGGTGCGGGGATCGGTGAAGATCGATGACGGGATTCCGGAAACCGGGCCGAACGTTTCCGCTCCCTCCCGCGTCATAGGGGAAACGCGGCAGGAGAGGGGTGGCTGTGCTGCGCAGAAAGGCCCGCCGCGGCCAGGGGGCGGACCACGCTGTGGACGACCCGCTGGACGCGGCGCAGGAGCGCCGGGTGCGGGCGGTGCTCGCACTCGGCGGGGTGCCGCAGGCGGACTTGCTGGACGGGGTGCAGCAAGTCCGCCTGCGGCTGCTGGAGCGGGCCGCCAGCGGCCGCGAGGCGCCGCGGGACGTGTCCGCGTGGGCGGCCGTGGTCGCCTCCAACCTCGCCATGGACTGGCACCGGTCCAAGCGCCGCCAGGAACGCATCGGGGAGCGGCTGGCCTCCCTGCGGCAGACCGAGCACCCCTCGGGCGAGGACACCAGCGTGCTCTCCCTCGCCGTCGCCCAGGGCCTGGACGAACTGCCCGACGCCCAGCGGCAGGTGCTCGTGCTGCGCTTCTTCGCCGATCTGCCCGTGCGCGGCATAGCGGAGGAGCTCGGCATCCCCGAGGGCACGGTCAAGAGCAGGCTGCACACCGCGGTCCGGGCCCTGCGCGCCCGGCTGCACGAGGACGAGGTGGTGTGACGTGACCGTCGAACACGACAGCTTCGACGGAGGCGAGGGCTTCGACGGCGACCGCCCCGACCCGCTGATGGTGGTGCTCACCGGCGGACCCCTGCCGGACGAGGCCCGCGCGGACGCCGCCTTCATGGCCGAACACCGCTGCGCCGAGGCCGATGTCGCGCTGCTGCGCGAGCAGTTGGGCCTCCTCGGCGAGGCCCTCGCCGGACCCGTCGCCGAACCTCTCGCCGAAGCCCCGAAGCGCCCCGCCCCGCGACCGGCGGTCGTGCCTACGCCCGTGCGCCGGCGTCGGCCCTTCGTCCTCGCGGTGCGTGCCGTGGGAGTGGCCTGCGCGATCGGGGTGTTCTCCGTGACGGGCTGGGCCGTGCTGCGGGCGGGAGGCGGCGTCGGCACGTCGTCCGACGCGGGTAGCAAGGCGGCGGCCTCCGACGAGAAGTCCGCCTCCGAGGCGCAGGCGGACATGAGCGCCCCCGGCTATCTGGCCTGCGCCCGGCTCGTGGCCGAGGGCGACGTCACCGCCGTCGACCCCGTGCCCGGCACCGCCCGGGACCGGGTCACCCTGCGCGTCACCCGCTACCTCAAGCCCGACAAGGGCCGGGCCGTGGTCACCTTCGTGATGGACCGCGACTCCGATCCCCGGCTGCGGGTGGGCGACCACGCGCTGGTCTCGATCCCGAGCGGCTCGGCCGCCCCCGACGTCTGGAGCGTGGGCGACCAGGACGTGGCCCGCAGCCGCGCCTGGATCGACGAGGCGCTCCCGCAGTCGCGCGCGATGGCCTGCCGGTGACGGGAGGGCGGCCGCCCGCACGGTGACAGGCCGAAGGAGCGGGGGTGCCCTCACGGACACCCGCCGCACGGTCAGGGACACCCGCCGCACGGTGACAAGCCGAAGGGGCGGGTGCCCTCACGGACACCCGCCCCTCATGACCCGTTCGGATCGTCAGGCCGTTACGGCGTGACCTTCTCGATCTTCACGTTGCCCAGACCCGCGACCGTGCCGCGGGCGTTGACCAGGGAGACCTGGCCGAAGAACTCGCGGCCCTCGGGGGCCGGAGCGGCGGCGACCACGTCGCCGGAGACGGTCGCCGTGGCGCCCGTGCCGAGCTTGACGCCCGCACCGGCGTCGACGGTCACCGAACCCAGGGCGGCGGAGAAGAACACGTCCAGGTAGTCGTACGCGGTGGAGCCCGCGGGCACCGCGTAACCGGCGACCTCGATCGTGTAGGTGCCGGCCGCCGGGTTCTTGACGGACACGGCCTCCTCCGAGTCACCGTCGGCGGCGGAGCCGACGACCGTGCCGGCCGCGTTCTTGACCGTCAGGTCCAGGTCGGCGGCGGCGTCGGAGACGTTGCCGATCGCGACGTCCAGCGACGCGGCGCCCTCGGGCACCACGACCGTGGAGATCTGCGTGTCGCCCTCGGCGATGGTCGGGCGAGCGGCCTTGGAAGAGCCCAGCGGACCGCCGACCAGCTTGCCGTCGATCGCGGCGAAGTTGTTCTTCACGGTCCAGGACGCGGCGGTCGGAACGCCGACCTTGGCCTCGGCGACGGTCACCGTCTCCGGGTCGAAGGCGGCACCGAGGACGGAGACGTCCAGCTTGAACGGGTTGTTCAGCACCGGCGACGTGCGGCGGGACTCGACCTCGATCTCCCAGACGCCCGGCTGCGGGTCGGCGTAGGAGCGGACGCCGGGCTTGCAGCCGTTGCCGTCCAGGTAGTTGTTGTAGCAGTACGGGGTGCCGGTCGTGTCCGCCGGGACGCCGTAGGGGTGGATGGCGATGAAGCGTGTCTGGCTCTTGTCGGCCAGGTCGCCGATCGCGACCTCCAGGGACTTCGCGCCCTCGGGCACGGTCACGAAGTAGGACTTGTGCGCGTTGCGCTGGACCGAGGACGACGCCGAGTAGCTGAAGCCCAGCGGGGCCGAGACGACGACCGTGGAGAGGACCTGCTTGTCGATGCCCTCGGTGCGCGGGTCGTCCACCTCGAGGATCGCGCTCTTGAGACCGGCGGAGCCCGGGGCGGCCTGGACCTTGACGGTGACCGGCTTGTTCAGCGGCAGACGGACCTCGTCCGAGCCGACGATCCGGAAGGTGCGGTCCGCGTTGTTCTCGAACCACAGCTCGTGACGGATGTCGCGGTCGGCGCCCGTCGTACGGGTGATGGTGACCTCGTACGTCTTCTTCTGGCCGGCCTTCAGGCCGCCCTCACGGTCGTACAGGCCCGTGCCGAAGCCCGGGGTCTTCAGGAACTGGTCGATCGCGGTGTCGACCGGCGCCTTGACCGTGTACTGGTGGGCGGTGGCACCGTCCAGGATCGAGTCCCAGGCGTCCGGGATGTTGATCAGACCGGCACCCTCGGCGTACGCCTGCACACCGGGGATGTGGTCGGCGGTCGAGGTCAGCGCGGTGCGCAGGGTGGCCGGGGTGAGCTCGATGCCCTTGCGCTTGGCGGCGGACAGCAGCAGCGCGGAGGCGCCGGCGGCCTGCGGGGAGGCCATCGAGGTGCCCTGGAGCATGGAGTAGCCGGCCGGCAGCTGGTAGCCCGCCTCGGTCACCGGGCCGCCGGGCAGCCAGGTCTGGGTGGTGTTGATCGAGGCACCCGGGGCGACCAGGGTCGGTGTGAAGCCGCCGTCCTCACGCGGACCGCGCGAGGAGAAGGGCAGCATCGCGTACCTGGACTCCACGGCCGAGCCGTAGTTGGCTGCCCAGGTCTCCTTGGAGATGGACGCGCCGACCGAGATGACCTTGTCGGCGAGGCCGGGGTCACCGATGGTGTTGGCGCCGGGGCCGGAGTTGCCCGCGGAGATCACCAGCTGGACACCGTAGGTGTCGATCAGACGGGTGTAGAGCTCGGCGCGCGCGTTGTTGCCGTCGTTCAGCGCGGGCAGACCGCCGATGGACATGTTGACGATGTCGACGCCGCGGTTGGCGACGAGGTCGATCATGCCCTCGGTGAGCGCGACGTTGGTGCAGCCGCCGGTCCAGGTGCAGGCGCGCGAGGAGACGATCTTCGCGCCGGGGGCCGCGCCGTTCATCCGGCCGCCGAACAGGCCGTTGGCGGCGGTGATGCCCGCGACGTGGGTGCCGTGCTCGGACTCGATGACGCCGATGTTGACGTAGTCGGCCTTGTCGCCCGCCGCGTTGAAGACGACGTCCTTGCGGATCTCGACGACGAACGGCTGGCGCTCGGCGACGTCGGTGGCCGGGTTGTCGGTGCCGAACCAGCCGATCTGGAAGCCGTCCTTGTACGGCTTCATCGCTTCGTCGTCGCCGAAGTCGTTGTTGTTGTTCAGGTCGACCCGGACGGTGCCGGCGGCCGCGTCGTAGAGCACGCCCCAGACATCGGTGGTGTCGCCGTCACGGTTGGCGTCGCCCTTGGCGTCACCGCCCGCGGTGACCGACTCGCGGAAGAGGTTGAACTGGTAGCTGCCCGCGGGGGCCTGCCAGGTGGCGCCCGCGATGGCGAAGGTCGGGCCGCTGACCGGGTTGTTCATCCGCCGCCAGGTCGCGTCGCCGTCGGCGACGGGGTCGGTCGCGGTGACCCAGTCGACGATCTTGCGCTCGCCGGTGGTGGTCTTCTGCAGGGCCGGGTGGCCGAGGTCGACGCCGGAGTCCAGGACACCGATGGTGACCCCGCGGCCGTCGGCCTTCGGGTGGTCCTCGACGAAGTCGACCGCGCCCGTCTCGAAGGACGGGTTGTACGGGTTCTCGGCGGGGGTGTTCTTCCCCGGCGCCGGGTAGCTGCCCGCGGTCGCGGCGGGGGCGCCCTTGGCCCGGTCGGCGGCCGGCGTCGGGTCGTCCAGCGCGATCTCCTGGCGCAGGTCGATGCCGTGCACGGAGGAGAGCTTGGCCGCGGCGGCGATGGCGGCGTCCGCCTTGCCGGTCGGGACGGTGGCCCGGACGTAGCCGAGCTTGTCGTGGGTACGGCCGACCAGGCCGCCCTCGACGGCGTCCAGCTGGTCGGCGACCTGCTCGGTCTGGCCGGGCGCGGTGGCGACCATCAGCGTGACGGTCTTGTCGCCGTCGGCCTTGGCCTCGGCCAGCAGGTCGGCGTCGTCCGAACCGAGCTTGGCCTGGGCGGACTTGACACCGGAGTCGGCGACGAGCGGGCCCGAGTCGTCGGCGAGGGCGACGGGGATCGGCGCGCACAGAGCGGCCACCAGACCGGCGGCCACGGCGATGCGGGCCGTGCGTCTGGTGGCCGATATCGACTCGCGCTGGGGGGTGTTGGTCATCGGCATCCCTTGCACGTAAAGGACAGAGGAGTCCGGAATGCGATCCCGGACGGTCGCTCAGCCTTACGCAAGGGACTGGTCTTTGGGGAGAGTTGACCGAACCGAAATGGATGTGTGGGGAAAACCCGCGATGCGGTGTGCGGCGTTTGATCCCCTTAAGTCCTCTTGTGCTCAGGCGTCCTTGCCGCGCGCGTAGTGGCGGGACGCCTTCGCGCGGTTGCCGCACACGG
This sequence comes from Streptomyces sp. NPDC048600, assembly GCF_055587025.1. NCBI lineage: Bacteria > Bacillati > Actinomycetota > Actinomycetes > Kitasatosporales > Streptomycetaceae > Streptomyces > Streptomyces sp. NPDC048600. The sequence continues at coordinate 208,965 of NZ_JBVJGZ010000006.1, forward strand.
CCATCGAGCACCAGCGCCGGGTGCCGTTGCGCGAGGTGTCGAAGAAGTGCAGGACGCAGGCCTCGTGCGCGCAGGAGCGGATGCGGTCCGGGGCGGTGGTCAGCAGGCGGAGGTAGTCCCGGGCGGCGAGCCAGGCCGGTCCCCAGGCCGGGTCGGCGAACTCGGGTTGCTCGCCGGGTCCGTCGGCGCCGAGGGTCGGCCGGATCCGGCCGTGCGCGAGGACGGCGTCCACCGCGGCGGCCCCGCGCTCCAGCGAGCCGTCGACCGCGTTCGCCAGCGCGTCCCGCGCCCGCAGGGTGTGCCGCAGGGTCGCCGCGTCGGCGGTGAAGCGCTCCTGGAGCCCGTTCGCCGTGAGCCACACCGTGAGCCCGTCGGCGCCGGTCAGCAGGTCCTGGAGCTCGCCGTCCCGCATCCACCGCGTGTTCAGCAGGTCGAGGGCGAGCGGCTCACCGGTCAGGGGGCGGGGGTCGGCGGACATCGGGGGCTCCCTTCGGGCCGGCCGCTCCTTCGAGCTAACCGCTCAAGAGTACGTGACCGGTTGACACTCCTGGATTCTAACCACTAACGTGATGTTCACAGGTTATAGAAAGTCGACTGAAGGGGAACAGTCATGACCACGAAGATCCTGCGCACCGGCCACATCGGGCTGAGCGTCACCGACCTCGACCGCTCGCTCGCCTTCTACCGGGACGTCCTCGGCTTCACCGTGACCGGCGAGGGCAAGGAGGGCGACAGCCGCTTCGCCTTCCTCGGCGACGGGGAGCGGCTCCTGCTCACCCTCTGGGAGCAGGCCGGCGGGTCCTTCGACCCCTCCCGCGCCGGGCTGCACCACCTGGCCTTCGAGGCCGACTCCGTCGAGCAGGTCCGGGAGTACGAGACGGCCCTGAAGGCCTACGGAGCCGACTTCGCCCACGACGGCCTGGTCGCCCACCGCGAGGGCTCCGCCTCGGGCGGCATCTTCTTCCACGACCCGGACGGCACCCGGCTGGAGATCTCCGTGCCGACCGGCGCCGAAGAGGCCCCCGCGCCCAGCCAGACGGCGCCGACCTGCGGGTTCTTCTAGTCATGGCCGTCTACCACGCGGGCTCGCGCACCCTTCAGGACCGCCTCGGGGTGCGCGAGGCCGCCGACCACGTCGGCCGCTCCGTCGGCTCCGGCATCAAGCCGGTGGCCGCGGCCTTCCTGGAGCTCCAGCCGCTGCTGATCGCCGGGGCTGCCGACCCGGCGACCGGCGAGGTCTGGGCCTCCCCGCTGACCGGTGCGCCCGGTTTCGTCCGGGCCACCGGCCCGCACTCCGTCTCCGTCGCGGGCCGGCCCGCCCCCGCCGACCCGCTCGCCACGGCCCTCACCACAGCCGGCACCGCCGTCGGCACCATCGCCCTCGACCCGCGCACCCGCCGCCGGATGCGCCTCAACGGCCGCGTCACGACCGCGGAACGCGGCCTCGCGATCGAGGCCGACAAGGTCTTCTCCAACTGCCCGAAGTACCTCCAGAAGCGGGACACCTACGAGGTCGTGCCCGGCCGCACCCCCGGCGCCGGCCGGCACGGCGACGCACTGACCGCGGCGCAGCGGGCGTTCGTCGCGGCGGCCGACACCTTCTTCCTGGCCACCGTGCACGAGGACGGCGCCGACGTCAGCCACCGCGGCGGCAACCCCGGCTTCATCGAGGTCGTCTCCCCGCGCGAACTGGCCTGGCCCGACTACCCGGGCAACTCCATGTTCCTCACCCTCGGCAACCTCGCCGCCGACCCCCGCGCCGGGCTGCTCCTCCTGGACTGGACAGACGGCACCGCGCTGCGGCTCACCGGCGAGGCCCGCACCGAGATCGCCGAGGACGGCGGGCGCACGGTCCGCTTCACCCTCACGGAGGTGATCGAGACACCCTCGGCCGTGCCGCTGCGCTGGTCCGCGCCCGCATACTCACCTGCCAATCCCGTTCCGGCGCGCTAACTTCCCCGGATGCGGAGAAAGCTGAGGGTGGCGGCCTACGCCGTATGCGTACGCGACGGACAGCTCCTGCTCGCCCTCTCGCGGAACGACGAGGGCACGCCGGAGTGGGTGCTGCCCGGCGGCGGCACGGAGCACGGCGAGGACCCGTACGACACCGTCCGCCGCGAGGTCACCGAGGAGACCGGCTACCGCATCGAGGTCACCGGTCTCCTCGGCACGCACTCCAACCGCCGCACGCTGCCGCGCCGCGGTCTGCGGCGCGCCGTCGACCACCACGGCGTACGCCTCGTCTACGAGGGCCGGATCAGCGGCGGCGAACTCCGCTTCGAGGAGAACGGCTCCACCGACCTGGCCGCCTGGCACGACCTCGACGCCGTACCCGGACTCACCCGCATCCCGCTCGTCGACATCGCCCTGCGGCTGTGGCGCGAACGCCCGGCCGGGGGACAGGGCAACCACCCCACGAAATGAACTCCGAGTGACCGGTTCCGGGCCGCCGCGCGAGCGGCTCGGGTCCGGCAGGCCGGCGCGTGATCCACGTACGAGATCGGCGCCGCTCGTTGCCGCCGCGTTCACACGCAGGCCATTCCCGATGCCAACGATCCGAAGCGAGCGGGAGGTCCGCCCTGCGGACCACCCCGCGTTCCCTGCCGACGCGTTCGCACTCCGGGAGATCGCGCCATGCCGCGCTCACGCTCCGTCGCCGCCTCCGCCGTCTCCGCCCCGGCGGTCGACCGCCGCACCCTCTTCGCCGCCGCGGGCGCGGTGACCGTGTCCGCGGGCATCGGCTACGCCCTGCGCCCCCTCGACGGCCAGGCCGCCCCCGCCGTACCCGCCCAGCGCGAGGCACCCGTCGCCGCCTCCTCCAGGCGGGCCCCCGCCGCGCCCCTGACCCCGTACACCCGCGGCACCACCGCCGCCGGCGTCGCGGCACCCCGCACCGCGACCGGCTACCGCCGCCTGGGCGACGGACCCGGCTGGAGCCGCGTCGTACGCGAGGAACTGGCCGCGCCCCAGGCCGACCGTGCCGCCCGCCGCACCCCGCTGGCCGCGTTCGTGCAGCTCACCGATCTGCACCTGACCGACGTGCAGCACCCGCTGCGGCTGGAGTTCCTGCGCTCCGCCGACATCCGCGCCTGGCGGCCGCACGAGGCGCTCACCGTGCACGGCGCGGTGTCCCTGGTGGAGCGGGTCAACGCCCTGCGCGGCGGCCCCGTCACCGGCAGCCCGCTGCACTTCGCGATGACCACCGGCGACAACACCGACAACAACTCCCGTACCGAGCTGGACTGGTACCTGACCGTGCTGAACGGCGGCCGCGTCACCCCCGACTCCGGCGACCCACGCCACTACGAGGGCGTCCAGAACAGCGGCCTGAAGCAGTTCTGGCACCCCGACTCCGGCCTGCGCGACACCGACAAGCGGCTCGGCTTCCCGCAGCTGGACGGCTTCCTCGCCGCGGCCCGCCGCCAGGTCCACAGCCCCGGCCTCAACCTGCCCTGGTACTCCACCGTCGGCAACCACGACTCCCTGCCGCTCGGCTGCTACGGCCACGGCGACCCCTACCTCACCGAGTTCGCCGTCGGCGGCAGAAAACTGATGGACCTGCCCGCCGCCGAGGCCCGGCGGCTCCAGGCCGCCATCCGCTCCGCCCGCGACCCGCGCGGCACCGCCTTCCGCGACCTGCTGAAGGCCCACGCCCGTGACCTGCGCCCCGTCACCCCCGACGAGCGCCGCGCCCCCTACACCCAGGCCGAGTACCTCCAGGCCCACCTCGACCCTGCCCGCACCGGCCCCGGACCCGTCGGGCACGGCTACTCCTCGGCCAACCTGGACACGGGCACCCAGTACTACAGCTTCCGCGTCGCCGACGACGTCATCGGCATCAGCCTCGACACCACCGACCCCGGCGGCCACTACGAGGGCTCCATCGGCACCGCCCAACTGCGCTGGCTGGACAGCACCCTGAAGCAGAACGCCGACTCCTGGGCGATCGTCTTCAGCCACCACACCAGCGCGTCCATGGACAACCCCCTGCCGGACCCGGCCCGCCCGCACGAGCGCCGCCACGGCGGGGCCGAACTCGTCGCGCTGCTCGGCCGCCACCGCAATGTGCTGGCCTGGGTCAACGGCCACATCCACCGCAACGAGATCCTCGCCCACCACGCCCCCGACGGCGGCTCCTTCTGGGAGGTCTCCACCGCCTCCCACGTCGACTTCCCGCAGCTCGCCCGGGTCGTCGAGCTGGCCGACAACAAGGACGGCACCCTGTCCCTCTTCACCACCCTGGTGGAGTCCGCGGCCCCCCACCGCACCGACTTCGCCGACCTTTCGCAGACCGGCCTCGCCGCCCTCTACCGGGAGATATCGTTCAACGCCCCCGGCGGCCGCACCGATCTCGCGGGAGCCGCCCGCGACCGCAACACCGAACTGCTCCTGAAAAAGGGCTGAAACCCGCCCAACCGGGCCGGCCCCACGCAACCCTCCCGGCCCGCCCCGGGTTTTCCCCCGCGACCGAGCGATCACCGCCCGCTCCGGCGGGCGGACGAGAAGCGAGACACGGGGAGACACACATGAGCGCACGAGCACGCCGCGTACGGCCCACCCGCGCCCGCGCCCGGGCGACACTGCTCGCGGCCACCGCCCTCGCCCTGACCGCCGCCCTGGCCGGCCCCGCCGTGGCCGCCCCCGACCACGACCGGCCCCGGCACCGGGCCACGTACGACGCAATGCGCGCCGCGGTGAAGGACGGCGTCCCCGGGGTCACCGCGACCGCCAGAGACTCCCGCGGAACCTGGCGCACCACCGTGGGCGTCGGCGACCTGCGCACCGGCGCTCCGCGCTCCACCGCCGACCGCTACCGCGTCGGCAGCATCACCAAGACCTTCGTCTCCACCGTCCTGCTCCAACTGGAGGCGGAGGGACGCCTCTCGCTCGACGACACCGTCGAGAAGTGGCTGCCTGGCCTCGTCCGCGGCAACGGCCACGACGGCTCGAAGATCACCCTGCGCCGGCTCCTCAACCACACCAGCGGCGTCTACAACTTCACGGCCGACAAGGAGTACGGCCGCAAGTACTTCCTCAAGGAAGGCTTCGACCAGCACCGCTACGACAGCACCACCCCTGCCGAGATCGTCGCCGTCGCCATGCGCCACCGGCCCGACTTCGCCCCCGGCACCGGCTGGAGGTACTCCAACACCAACTATGTGTTGGCCGGCATGGTGATCGAGAAGGTGACGGGCCGCCCGTACGGCGCCGAGGTCCGCGACCGGATCATCAGGCCGCTGCACCTCACCGCCACCTCGGTCCCCGGCAACCGCGTCACCGTCCCGCGGCCCAGCAGCCGTGCCTACGGCAAGCTGGCCGAGGAGCCCACCGGTCCCACCTACGACGTCACGGAACTCAACCCCTCCCTCGCCCACGCGGCGGGCGAGATGATCGCGGACTCCGCCGACCTGAACCGCTTCTACCGGGCCCTGCTCACCGGCCGGCTGCTGCCGCCGGAGCAGCTGAAAGAGATGAAGACCACGGTGAAGGCCGACGCCATCCCCGGCGCCGGCTACGGCCTCGGCCTCATCGAGCGCGAACTGAGCTGCGGCGTCCACGTCTGGGGCCACGGCGGAGGCATCCACGGCTCCACCACCGAGGCGGTCACCACCGCCGACGGCCGCCACTCGCTCGCCTTCAACTTCAACGGCGACTGGTCCGGCGACACGGAGGCGGTGATCGAGGCGGAGTTCTGCGGCGGCCGCTGACTGGGAAACGGGGGGCCGGCTTCTGCGGCGGCCGCTGAACGGGAATCGAGAGTCGAGCCCTGCGGCGGCCGCTGAAAGAGAAACGAGGAGGGGCCACCCGGCACGACCCGGTGGCCCCTCCTCTCCCCTCCTGATGCCCGCCCGCTGCCTCGCTAGCGGGGCAGCACCACGACATAGGCGGCCGGTTCCCGGTCGCGGGAGGCCATCAGGGCCGTGCGGACCACCGCGGCCTGCTGCTCGAGGCCGTCGCGCAGCTTCCTCGGCGTGACATGGACGACCGTGATGCCCAGCCGCTCCAGATGCTCCCGCTTACGGGCCGACTCCGACCACATGGCGTCGTCGTCCCGCCGAAGGCCCTGCCGGGCGGCGCGCGTGTCGAGCTCCACCGCGACCGCCTGCTCCGGCCAGAAGGCGTCGACCCCGCCGAGGTGGGGGCCGCCCGGCAGCCGCAGGTCGACGTTCCACAGCGGTTCGGCCAGGCCGTGCTCGCGCACCATGCGGTACAGCCGGTCCTCCGCGACGGCCCGGCCCTCCGCCACCAGGGAGTCCACCGCGTCCACCACGTGCGAACGGCCCAGCAGCCTGGCCTGGTTGAGCTCACGCACCACCGAGGAGGCCTCGCAGTGGCCGCCGCGCACCGCCTCCGTCAGCAGCCGCCGGACCGTGGCCGCGTCCGACAGCTGGGCCACCGCGTCGGCCAGCGCCCGCGGCACCGGCGCGACCGGCAGGCCGGTGACCTGGCAGGGGTCCGGCAGGGCCGGCGTGCGCACCACGCGGGCGCAGCCCGTCGACCGCAGCCGCCGCAGCCGCGGCACCAGCACGTCGATCCGCTCCAGCTGCGGCAGCGGCGGCGCGCAGGCGAACCCGTGCAGGTTCAGCGCCGCCAGCCCCGTGATCATCGCCTCGGGGTACCCGGTCCGCGGCTCCACCGACCCGGGCTGCGCCGGCACGCCCGCCGCCCTGGTCTCCCGGTCGGCGTACATCAGCACCGCGTGCAGCCGTTCCTCGCTGGTGGGGGGTCCGGGGTGGAGCAGGAACACCCCCGGAAGGATCTGCTGCCAGGGCCCGTCGGCCCGGCACCGCGCGGTGAGGTCGGCCGCCGTGATCCCGTGCGCACGCAACTGGGCTGTGCTCAGCACACCGCGGTGCACCTCGGACAGCCGACGCAGGGGGTGGGGGGAGAGCGGGGTGTCGTGGTTCATGCCGTGCAGATTCCCGCCTGCGGAGCGCCTGCGTACCGTTGTTACAAGCCCGTCGACAAAGCCGGACAAGCCTGCACTAAAGGACGGGTGTTCGGATGCCGACAATGCGCGGAAAACCCCTGGTCCCGACATCGGGAACCAGGGGTTACGGTCGTGCGTGCCCGGATTCGGTAACGGTCACCTTCCGCCGAATCCATGGCCAAGGCTCAGGCTCCGGAGCCCCGCCCCCGCGAACGGGGGCGGGCACTCCCGACAGACGCTCGGGCGGCGGGCCCGTCAGCCCTCGGACGGGCTGCCGGGCGTCAGGCCTCGGCCTTCCGGCGGACCACCGCGCCTCAGCCCGCCGCGGCGTCGCACGCCTGCCCGCGCAGCCCGCGCGCCAGGTCGTCCCGGGCCTCCAGCACCAGCCGCCGCAGCGCGGGCGGCGCGTCCTCGTGCTCCGACAGCCAGGCGTCCGTGGCCGCCAGCGTCTCCGGCGTGTCCTGGAGCGACGGGAACAGCCCCTTCACCACGTCCATGCCGATCTGGATCGACCGCTCCGCCCAGATCCGCTCGATCACGGCGAAGTACTTCGCCGCGTACGGCGCGGTCAGCTCCCGCTGCGAGGCCGGGGCGAAGCCCGCGATGGTCGCCTCCACCAGCGCGTTGGACAGCTCGTCCGACTCCACCACCTGCGCCCAGGCCTGCGCCTTGACCGCCGCCACCGGCCGCGAGGCCAGGCAGCGCACCTGATGCCGCTTGCCGGACGCGGTGTCGTCCCGCGAGAGCTCCTCGGCCAGCTCCTTCTCACCGGCCACGTCGTGCACGGCCAGCGCCTGGAGGAACGCCCAGCGCAGCTCCTGGTCGACCTCCAGCCCCGGCAGCGACCGCGTGCCGTCCAGCAGCGCGCTCAACAGCTCGAAGGCGTCCGGGACATCGGCCGCGTGCGCGAAGAACCGCGCCCACGCCAGCTGCTGCTCACTGCCGGCCTCCGCCGCGAACAGCTCGGCCGTGGCGCCCTCGCACAGCTGCCGCCCGGCCTCCTCGCGCCGCTCGGGCGCGACGTAGTGCACCGCCGCCGACTCCGCCCACGCGTGCAGCATCTGCAGGACACCGATGTCGGTCTCCCGCCCCGCGAACCTCAGCACCAGACCGATGAACTCCCGCGCCGGCAGCAGCGCGTCCCGCGTCATGTTCCACAGCGCCGACCAGCACAGCGCCCGCGCCAGCGGATCGGTCATGGAACCGAGACCGTCCCGCAGCGCCGCCAGCGAGGTCTCGTCGAACCGCGTCTTGCAGTACGTCAGGTCGTCGTCGTTGACCAGCACCAGGTCCGGCGCCTCGGCGCCCGCGAGCTCCGCCACCACCGTGCGCGCCCCGTCCACGTCCGTCTCGGCGCGCGCGTACCGCTCCAGCACCGGGCCCCCGGGCCCCTCGCTCCGCCGGTACAGACCGATCGCCACCCGGTGCGGCCGCAGCTCGGGGTAGGCCTCGGCGGCCTCCTGGACCACCGCCAGCTCCTCGACGCGCCCCTCGGGCGTCAGCAGCACCTGCGGGGTCAGCGAGTTCACCCCGGCCGTCTGGAGCCAGGACCGCGCCCAGGCGCCCATGTCCCGCCCGCTGGTCTCCTCCAGCGCCGACAGCAGGTCCCCGAGCCGGGTGTTGCCGTACGCGTGCCGCTTGAAGTACCGCCGGGCACCCTCCAGAAACGCGTCCTGGCCGACGTACGCCACCAGCTGCTTGAGCACGGACGCGCCCTTGGCGTAGGTGATGCCGTCGAAGTTCAGCTTGGCGTCCTGGAGGTCACGGATGTCCGCCGTGACGGGATGCGTGGACGGCAGCTGGTCGGCCCGGTAGGCCCAGGCCTTGCGGCGGTTGGCGAAGGTGATCCAGCCGTCGGTGAAGCGGGTCGCGCCCACCAGCGCGAACGAGCCCATGAAGTCCGCGAACGACTCCTTCAGCCACAGGTCGTCCCACCACTCCATGGTGACCAGGTCGCCGAACCACATGTGCGCCATCTCGTGCAGGATGACGTTGGCCCGCGCCTCGTACGAGGCCTGCGTCACCTTGCCGCGGAAGATGTACTCCTCGCGGAAGGTCACCAGACCCGGGTTCTCCATCGCGCCGAGGTTGTACTCGGGCACGAACGCCTGGTCGTACTTGCCGAACGGGTACGGGTAGTCGAAGTGGTCGTGGAAGAAGTCCAGACCCTGCTTGGTGACCAGGAAGACGTCGTCGGCGTCGAAGTGCGGGGCGAGCCCCTTGCGGCACATCGCGCCGAGCGGGATCTCCAGCGTGGTGCCGTCCTCGAAGGTCCGCGTGTAGCTGTCGGTCACGTAGTGGTACGGCCCCGCCACCACGCAGGTGATGTACGTCGAGATCGGCTTGGTCTCGGCGAACCGCCACACCCCGTCGGCGAGCCTGCCCTCCCCGTTGCTCCACACCGTCCAGCCCTCGGGCGCGCGCACCTCGAAGCGGAACGGGGACTTGAGGTCGGGCTGCTCGAAGTTGGCGAAAACCCGCCGTGAATCGGCCGGCTCGTACTGGGTGTACAGGTACACCTCGCCGTCCTCGGGGTCGACGAAGCGGTGCATTCCCTCACCCGTGCGCGAGTAGGCGCACTGGGCGTCCACGACCAGCTCGTTGTCGGCGGCCAGGTCCTCCAGCGTGATGCGGGACCCGTCGAAGACCTCGCCCGGGTCCAGGTCACGGCCGTTCAGCGAGACGGCCGTCACACTCGGGGCGATGAGGTCGGCGAAGCTGTTGGCGCCGGGCTCGGCGCAGCGGAACCGGATCGTCGTCACGGACCGGAAGGTCCGTGGCCCGTCCCCGCTGTGCTCACCGACGGCGGTTCGCAGGTCGAGCGAGACCTCGTAGCCGTCGACGGACAGCAGCGCGGCCCGCTCGCGGGCCTCGTCGCGGGACAGATTCTCACCGGGCACGGGCGGCACTCCCTCGGGTCGTTACGGATCTACGTCGTCCTCGGCGCCGGTCGTCGTCGGCCGGTCGTCTCGGATGCTGAACAGCACCGATCCTGCCATGCGCCCCTGACGCGGGACAGCCGGGAATGGGGCAGCCGCACCGGGGTGTTGCGAGGTGAGAAGCCCGTACGAGTAGGAGAGCCATGTCCGAGACAGCGCCCGCGCCCGCGAAGACCCCCGTCGACTTCTGGTTCGACCCGCTGTGTCCCTGGGCGTGGATGACCTCGCGCTGGGTGCTGGAGGTCGAGAAGCACCGGGACATCGAGGTCCGCTGGCACATCATGAGCCTCGCCGTCCTGAACGAACCCAAGCTCGACGAACTGCCCGAGGACTACCGGGGGATGCTCGCCACCAAGGCCTGGCAGCCGGTGCGCGTGGTCACCGCCGCCTGGCAGAAGCACGGCGAGGACGTCCTCGGCCCGCTCTACACCGCCCTCGGCACCCGCATCCACAACCAGGGCGAGGGCGCCACCCTCGAGGCCCTCGCCGGCGCGCTCGCCGACGCGGGGCTCCCCGCCGACCTGATCGAGTACGCCGATCAGGAGAACTTCGAGTTCGACGCCGAGCTGCGCGCCTCCCACAAGGAGGGCATCGACAAGGTCGGCCAGGACGTCGGCACCCCGGTCATCGCCCTGCCCGGCCCGAACGGCGAGCAGATAGCGTTCTTCGGCCCGGTCGTCACCCCCGCCCCCAAGGGTGAGGACGCGGTCCGTCTGTGGGACGGCGCGGTGGCGGTCGCCTCGGTGCCAGGCTTCTACGAGATCAAGCGGACCCGTACCAAGGGCCCGGATTTCAGCAACCTCTGACCCGGAGCCGGGAGGGCCCCCGCGAGTCCTGTCCTCGCGGGGGCCCTCCCTTTTCCACGCGCCTGCCCGATCAGCGGTGAGAAGACGATCACGAGCAGGACGTCTCGTCAGGGCGCGAGCAGCAGGACGTCCCCGCGCTCCCTGGCGGAGGCGTAGCGCCTGGCCACGTCCTGCCAGTCGACGACCGCCCACATCGCGTCGATGAAGTCGACCTTCTGGTTCCGGTACTGGAGATAGAAGGCGTGCTCCCAGGCGTCGAAGACCAGGATCGGGGTGGAGCCCTGGCCGACATTGCCCTGGTGGTCGTAGACCTGCTCGACGATGAGGCGGCCGCTGAGCGGCTCGTACGCCAGCACGCCCCAGCCCGAGCCCTGGGTGGTGGCGGCGGCCTTGGTCAGCTGGGCCTTGAAGGCCGCGAACGACCCGAAGGACTCGGCGATGGCGTCCGCGAGCTCGCCCACGCCGTCCTTCTCCAGCGGCTCACCGCCGCCGTCACCGGTCATGTTGTGCCAGTAGATCGAGTGCAGGATGTGGCCGGAGAGGTGGAAGGCCAGGTTCTTCTCCAGGCCGTTGATCGAGCCCCACGCGTCCTTGTCCCGCGCCTCGGCGAGCTGCTCCAGGGTGTCGTTGGCGCCCTTCACATACGCCGCGTGGTGCTTGTCGTGGTGCAGCTCGATGATCTCCGGGCTGATCACGGGCGCCAGCGCGGAGTAGTCGTACGGCAGTTCAGGCAGCGTGTACACGGGCATGAGGGCCCCCTCCGACCTCTTATTGCAAGTATTTCGCAACAACAAGCTAACAGCAAAAAGCCCCCGGGTGGATCACCCGGGGGCTTTCGAGCCGAAGCGGCGGGTCCGCGGTGGGCCAGGCGTGCGGCGGGGTGTCAGCCCCCGGCCGTGCGGGCCCGCTGCCAGGCGTACCCGACGGCCGGTTACCCCGCGACGGCCGTGTAGTGCGCCGCGTCGCCCTCGATCGAGCGGCTCTCCTCGCCCCCGATGCCGACCGGCACGTCACCGGCGACCGTCACCCGGTGCAGCCGGCGCGGCAGACCGTCGTAGTTGTCGATGGCGTAGTGCTGGGTGATGCGGTTGTCGAACAGCACCAGCTGCTCCGGCGACCAGCGGTGCCGCAGGACGTTCTCCGGCCGGGTGACGTACGCCTGGAGCAGGTCGAGGATCCTGCGGGACTCGCCCACCGACAGGCCGACGATCCGCTGGGCGAACCCGCCGATGAACAGCCCCCGCTCGCTGGTGAGCGGATGGACGCGGACCACCGGGTGCGCGGTGCGGTACGTGATCGACGTGAACTGGGCGCGCTGGGCGGCCCGGTCCTCGTCCACGTCCTCCTCGGGCACCGCGTAGTCGTAGTCGTTGGTGTGCTCCGCCCACAGGGTGTCCGCCAGCTTCCGCAGCGGTTCGGGCAGGTCGCGGTAGGCGGCGGCCGCGTTCGCGATCAGTGTCTCGCCGCCGTAGGGCGGGACCGTGATGCTGCGCAGGGTGCTGGCCTGCGGCGGGTTGAGGACGAAGGTGACGTCCGTGTGCCAGTGGTTGGCGCGGCCGGCCTCGCTGTCGACGGGCAGCACGTTCGGCGCGCCGTCGACGGCCGGCACGGTCGGGTGGGCGGTGGTCAGCTCGCCGAAGTGCCGGGCGAAGGCCTGCTGGCCCTCGTCGTCCAGGCCGGCCGCGTCGAACACGAGCGCCTTGTGGACGTTCAGCGCCTCCCGGATCGCGGTGACGGTCTTCTCCTCCAGCGGCCCGGTGAGGTCGACGCCGGTGACCTCGGCGCCGATACGGGCGGTGACCTTGCGGATGTCGATGCTCATGGGGACGGTTCCTTTCAGACGAGGGAGTCGGCGAGGGTGTGCTGGTTGGCGGGGCGGGGCAGGCCGTAGCGGTCGCGCAGGGTGCGGCGCGGGCCGTACTCGGTGCGCAGCAGGCCGCGGGCGCGCAGCAGCGGGACGACCTGGTCGACGAAGGTGTCCAGGCCGGAGGGCAGCACGGCGGGCATGATGTTGAATCCGTCGGCGGCGCCCCGGGTGAACCAGGTCTCGATGGTGTCGGCGACCTGGTCGGGCGTGCCCGCGAAGGTGAGGTGGCCGCGTCCGCCGCCGAGCCGTCCGATCAGCTGCCGTACGGTCAGCCGCTCGCGCCGGGCCAGCTCCACCACGAGGGTGTAGCGGCTGCGGGCGCCCTCGATCGCGGAGTCGGGGGGCAGGTCGCCGGGCAGCCGGCCGTCCAGCTCCAGGGTTCCGGCGGGCAGGTTCAGCAGCCGCTCCAGGTTGGTCACGCCGTGCGTGTGCACGATGTGGTCCTCCAGCACCTGCTCCTGGGCGCGCGCCTCGGCCTCGGTGGAGCCGACCACCGGGACGATGCCGGGGAGCACCTTGACGTGGTCCGGGTCGCGGCCCGCGCCCGCCGTGCGGGACTTGAGGTCGGCGTAGAAGGCCTGGGCGTCCTCGATCGTCTGCTGCGCGGTGAACACCGCCTCCGCGTAGCGGGCGGCGAAGTCCTTGCCGTCCTCCGAGGAGCCCGCCTGCACCAGCAGCGGGTACCCCTGGGGGGAGCGCGGCACGTTGAGGGCTCCCTCGACGCTGAAGTAGGTGCCCTTGTGGCGTGGCGGATGGATGCGGTCGTCGTCGCCCCACACGCCCGCCGCCTTGTCGGCGACGATCGCGTCGTCCTCCCAGCTGTCCCACAGCTTCAGCGACACGTCGAGGAACTCCGCGGCGCGCGCGTACCGTTCGGCGTGCGCGGGCTCGGCGTCCAGGCCGAAGTTGCGGGCCGCGTCCGCCCCGGCGGTGGTGACGATGTTCCAGCCGGCCCGGCCGCCGCTGACGATGTCCAGGGAGGCGAACCTGCGGGCCAGGTTGTAGGGCGAGTTGTACGAGGTGGACGCGGTGGCGATCAGCCCGATGTGCTCGGTGGCCGTCGCGAGCGCGGTCAGCAGCGTGAGCGGCTCCAGCGCGCCGGCCGGCCGCTGGCCCACACTGCCCCACAGGTGCGGCCCGTCGGCGAGGAACAGCGAGTCGAAGGTGCCCCGCTCGGCGATCCGCGCGAGACGTATGTAGTGCGCCAGGTCGACATGGGCGTAGGGATCGCTCTCCGGGAGCCGCCAGGACGCCTCGTGGTGGCCGGTGCTCATCAGGAACGCGTTGAGATGCAGCTGTCTGGTCATCAGTGGTCCTCCGTGACACCCAGGGCGGCCAGCAGCCGCTCCCGGTACTCGCCGAGCCGTGGATCGCGGTACGAGCGCGGATGCGGGCGCTCGATGGTCAGGTCGAGGCCGATGCGGCCGCCGTCGAGCACGAGCACGCGGTCGGCGAGCACGATCGCCTCGTCCACGTCGTGCGTGACCAGCAGCACCGAGGGCTTGTGGCGTTCCCACAGCTCCCGCAGCAGGCCGTGCATCCGGATGCGGGTGAGCGCGTCGAGAGCCCCGAACGGCTCGTCCGCCAGCAGCAGTTCGGGCTCGCGCACCAGCGACCGGGCGAGCGCGGCGCGCTGTGCCTCACCGCCGGACAGCTCGTTCGGCCAGGCCCGCTCGCGTCCCTTCAGCCCGACCTCGTCGAGGGCCGCGCGCCCCTTGTCCGCGGCGTCCGCGCCCTCGGTGCCCAGCAGAACGTTGTCCAGCACCCGGCGCCAGGGCAGCAGCCGGGAGTCCTGGAACACCACGGAGACCCGCTCAGGGGCGGTGAGCTGTCCGCTCCCGGTCACCTCGTGGTCCAGTCCCGCGACGGCCCGCAGCAGCGTGGACTTGCCGGAGCCGCTGTGCCCGAGCAGGGCGACGAACTGCCCGGCCGGGATGTCCAGGTCGATGCCGTCGAGCACCGTCCGTCCGGCGAAGGACCTGGTCAGGCCGCGCAACTGGACGGCGGGACGGGTCAGCTGCTCAGTGTGCGTCGCCATGACAGCACCCTCCGTTCGATGAGGCGGACCGCACTGTCGGAGGCGAGGCCGAAGATCCCGTAGACGACCAGGCCGACGAGGATGACGTCCGACTGGCCGTAGTTCTGGGCCTGGAACATCATGTAGCCGAGTCCGCTGGTGGCGTTGATCTGCTCCAGCACCACCAGGCCGAGCCAGGAGCCGGTGACGCCGAGCCGGAGTCCCACGAAGAATCCGGGCAGTGCGCCGGGGACGACGATCTGGCGGATGAACTGGAAGCGATTCAGCCCCTGTACTTCGGCGAGTTCGACGAACCGGCTGTCGATGCCGGACAGTGCGGCGTGCGTGTTGAGGTAGATCGGTATGTAGACGACGATCGCGATGATGGCGATCTTGAAGGTCTCGCCGATGCCCAGCCAGAGGATGAACAGCGGGATCAGACCGAGGGTGGGGATGGCCCGGTTGAGGTTGACCGTCCCGTCGATCAGCGCCTCCCCGACCCGGCTCAGCCCGGACGCCAGGGCCAGCGCGACACCCGCGGCGAGTCCGATGGCGAACCCGGAGGCGGCCCGCTGGAGCGAGGTCAGCACGTCGTCGGTCAGGGTGCCGTCGGTCCACAGCCGGGCCCCGGTCTCCACCACCGTCCAGGGGGCCGGGACCGCTCCCGGGTCCAACTGCCCGGCGGCCGAGGCCGCGGCCCACAGGGCGAGCAGCAGCAGGGGGCCGACCAGCCGTGCGGCGGGCAGGCTCTTGCCGGGGGAGAGACCACGGCGACGCCTGCGGGTGCTCGTCGGTGTCTCTTCGGCTGCGGGCGCGGGCGTCGTCGTGAGCGTGGTCGCGGCGCTCACTTCCGGTACTCCGCTGTCACGGACCGCGCGGCGATGGCCTCGAAACGGTGGTCGAACAGCGAGGAGACGTCGAACTTCTTCACGAAGCCGCCCTCCGCCAGCAGATCGGCGGTCTCCTGCTCCCAGCGGATGGCCTCGGTCCAACTGGGCGGGAACAGCGGCTTGTTGGCGAGATCGCTGATGCTCTTGGCCTGCTGGGCGGTGAGGTTCTGCGTCTTGACGTAGAACTCCTCGTTCCAGATGCCGGGGTTCTCGTACGCCCAGACGGTGCCCCTGGCCCAGTGCGGGATGTACGCGGCGACCGCGGCAGCCTTGGCGGGGTCGTTCAGCACGGCGGCCGGCGCCCACAGCAGGTTGAGCAGGTCGACCACGTCGGTGGTGATGATCCGGGCGCCCTTGGACTCGTACTGCGCCAGATAGGCGGGCGACTGGGTGTTGCCGAGCGGCGCGATGTCGACCTGGCCGGACTGCAGCGCGGTGAGGAACTGGTTGCTGGTCAGCGGCACCAGCTGGACGTCGTCGTAGGCCAGGCCGGCCTTCTTCAGCGCCCGCAGCAGGACCACTCCCTGGGCCTGGCCCTGGGAGAAGGCGAGTTTGCGGCCCTTGAAGTCGGCCACGGTGCGGAGGTCGCTGCCGGGCTTGGTGGCGAAGACGTAGTTGGGCCTGCGGGTGATGTTGATCGCGACGATCTTCGCGTCGAAGCCCTGGTAGTGCGCCTGGATCGGCGGGATGCCCGCGTTGTTCGCGAGGTCCAGGGAGTTGGCGCGGAAGGCGTTGATGACATCGGGCCCGGCCGCGACGTTCACCCAGCTGGACACCTCGAAGGGCAGCTCGCCGAGCTTCGCCAGCTCGAACTGGAGCTGCTGGGTGCCCTGGAAGGAGCTGACCTTCAGGCTGGTGCCCGCCGGGACCTTGTCGGCGAGCGGGGCCGTGGAGGAGCCCTTCGAGGCGGTGGCTGCGCTGCTCTCGGCGCAGCCGCTCAGCCCGGCGACCGCCGCGGCGGCACCGAGCGCGGAGGTCAGGAAGAGGCGGCGATCGAGGCCGGACAGGGTGGGAGAAGGCATGGCGGACTCCTTTGTGCATGGAGTGAGAAACGCAGGAGAAAATACGGACGCGGACGGCCCGAAAGGGAAATTCACGCAACAGGAAATGAGCGCTTCACACGGGGCAACGTGTCAGCAACAAGAGGCACAACAGTGCAGGCGAACGCTCATGAACAGGATGTTCCTTGCTTTCACCGGCCGCTGTCAACATTCGGAGTTTCTGAATTAATTCGTCTCGGGCGACACGGTCAGCGGGTCTCGATAAAGGGCGTCGAGAATCACCGAGCCGCCCGCCACGGCCAGCACGGATCGTGGAAAGCTGGTCGGGAGCACGGCGGCCGCACGCTCCGGCCCGGCCTCCTCGCGCAGGGCCGCCAGACAGTCCTCGCGGTGCATCACGCCGACCTCGGTGACGACGACCGTCTCCGGGTTGAGCACGTCCAGCAGCAGTCCCGCGGCACGCCCCACCAGCCGGGCCCGCCGCACCAGCAGCCCGGCCGCCACCCCGTCGCCGGCGGCCGCCGCGGCCACCACGCGCATCGGGTTCGTGCCCGCCGCGACCCCGGCCGCACGCGCCCGGCGGCACAGCGTCCGCTCGCTCAACTCGGCCTGGAGGCAGCCGGTCCGGCCGCACTCGCACGGCTCCGTGCCGCCGGGCAGCGGCAGATGGGCGATCGCCCCGGCCTGGGAGCGCGGGCCGTGGTGCACCTCGTCATGGGTGGCGAACGCCGCGTCCACCATGTTGCCGGCGAACAGATGCAGCAGACTGCGGCTGCCGCGGGCCCGGCCGAACAGCCGCTCGCCGTCGACCAGCGCCCGCGCGTGCCCGTCCACCCGGACCGGCAGCCCGGTCAGCGCGCCGAGCCGCTCCCGTACCGGCACGTCCCGCCAGCCCAGCAGCGGATGGTCGACGACCGTACCCGCCTGCCGGTCCACCCAGCCGCCCACCGCCACCCCGACGCCCAGCGGCCGGGTGCCCGGCGCCCCGGCGAACAGGGCCGCGAGCGCGGTGGCGGCCCGCGCCAGCACACGGGAGGGCTCGGTGCTCTCGTGCGGCAGCTCCCGCTCGGCCAGTACCCGGCCGCGCAGGTCCAGCAGGGCGACGGTGGTGTAGGGCACGGCGATGTGCACCCCGGCCACCAGGAACCGCGAGAGGTCGAGGTCGACCGGCACATGCGGCCGCCCGGCCCCCCGGGTGCGGGGCGGGGCCACCGTCTCGCGCAGCAGGCCCAGTTCGGCGAACCGGGCGCAGTAGTCCGTCACCGACGCCGGGGACAGCCCGGTCAGCCGGGCGACGGTGCTGCGGGCCACCGGCCCGTGCTCCAGCACCGAGCGGAGCACGACGCTGGCACTGGTGCGCCGCCGGTCGCTGTCGGCGGCGCGGGGCACGGGGGAGACGCGGGCGGGTGCCGCGGTACGGGGCATGACAGTTCCTCAGGGGCCGGTCCGACACTGTGCCGTGCACCGGGCGAGGAGAAGCCGAAGCGGTCGGTGCCGCCTCACCCGGGGAGTCGGCGACAGGTGGCCGTGCCCTGGCGGCGCAGGTCGACATAGCGACGCGACGTGAGGTTCCGAGCCTGGGCGACCATGGCTGGAAGGGTAGGCCCTGTCCGCCGCGTCCGGCCAGGGCGTGACATGGTGTTTGGTGAGTCTCTACATAAACCTGAAACACTCCGCGTGTGACCGGATCGCCACTGCCTCAGTGACTGTCATCACCTCCACTCGCATGTACAGGGCATCCTTTGTCGGGACTCCACCAAGCCCGCCCTCCGGCCTTTGTCGATCACTGACGGTGATCGACTCCGGGGCGCTGGGATAGCGTCACGACGTCCCCAACTGCCCCCACTCTTCGCGGAGTCCCCATGAGCACCGCTGCCGCCGCCCCTGTCCGCCCCGGGCAGGTCCTCGCCGACCTGCTGCCGGCCTCGCGCGTCCGTGACATCGCGCTCGTCGTCGTCGGCGCCGCGCTGACCGGTCTCGCGGCGCAGATCGCGGTGCCCGTGCCCGGCTCCCCGGTCCCGGTGACCGGCCAGACCTTCGCCGCGCTGCTCGTCGGCACGACCCTGGGCGCGGGTCGCGGCTTCCTCTCGCTCGCGCTGTACGCGCTGGCGGGCATCGCGGGTGTGCCGTGGTTCGCAGGGGCCACCTCGGGCGGCACCGCCCCCTCCTTCGGCTACATCCTCGGCATGATCCTGGCCTCCACCGTCGTGGGCGCGCTCGCCCGCCGCGGCGCCGACCGCAGCGTGCCGCGCACGGCCGCCGCGATGCTGCTGGGCGAGGCGGTCGTCTACGCCGTCGGCGTGCCCTACCTCGCCCTCGCCACCGGCATGTCCGCCTCGGCCGCGATCGCCGCGGGCCTCACGCCGTTCCTGCTGGGTGACGCCCTCAAGGCCGCCCTCGCGATGGGCCTGCTGCCGACCGCCTGGAAGCTCGTCAAGCGCTGAACGACCGCCGTACGCGGACGAAGAGGCCCGCCGGACCTCCCGGCGGGCCTCTTCGCGTCCCGGAGGCGATGCCGCACCTGCCGGGCGTCCCGTCGCTCACCGATCCACGGCGGGCTCACGCGCCCCGGGCGGCCTCGCGCGGCCGGCGTGACCACCACAGGCCCGCCGCGCCCGCGGTGAGCAGTCCCGCGCCCGCCGCGCCGAGCGGCAGCACCTCGCGACCGGCCGCCCCGGTCCTCGGCAGTTCGCCGCCGCCCGCCCCCGGCGTGTCGCCGCCCGGCGCCACCGGCTGGTTGTCGGTGCCGAGCAGCAGCGGTGTGGTGGGCGCGTTCGGCGAGGGGTTCGTCGTGCCGAACGGCACCGGCCCCTGCTGCCAGTAGGTCTTGGCGCCGTCGGCGGTCTGCACCGGCAGACAGATCTTCCCGGCCCTGCCGAGGTCGAACGTCGCGTCCACGGCGTACGACTTGGAGGCGCCCGCCGCGAGATTCCCCACGGCACAGCTGAAACCGCTGTTCGAACCCTTCGGCAGATCGCCTTCCGGAATGGCCGAACAGCCTTTCACTCCTTTCACTTCGAGGCCGTCGAAACCGACGACCAGAAGCCTGATGTCACCGCTTTCCGCGGTTCCGCCGTTCTTGACGGTTGCGGTGATCGCGGTTTTCTTCGAACTGTTGTCGACGGAGATCTTCTCCGGCAGCAGAGTCGTCAACCCGACGCCCTCCGGTGCCGTGTCGACCGCCTTTCCCCCCTTGTCGCTGCCCGGACCCTGGTCGTCCGCGGCGGCGTTCGGGGAAAGCATCATCACCGCCGAGAAAGCTGCTGTGACCAGCGATCCCGCGATGACGGTCGTGCGACGAGAACTCATGTTCGCCCCCCTTGCCCGTGCCTGAAACAGGCTCACTCGAAGAGGTACCACAAGATTTCCGCACCCTTGGCTGATATGCCTCCATGTGTGACCGTAGTGTTTCAATAGGGGCTGTGCGAGGCGTCGTTGAGGGGGTGCAGCGAATTGCCGGGAAACACGGGAGACCTGGGAGATCCGGGAGACGCGGGAATCACGGGAACCGCGGGGAATGCGAGGCGCGGCGGTCTTCCCGGACTGCTGGTCGGCGGCCGTTACCGGCTGGTGGAATCCATCGGCCAGGGCGGAATGGGACGGGTGTGGCGGGCGGCCGACGACATGCTCGACCGGACCGTCGCGGTCAAGGAGATCCGGATCGACGGCCGGGCCCCCGACGACCCCGAGGACGCCCGCACCCGCCGCGAGCGCACCCTGCGCGAGGCCCGGGCCACCGCCCGCATCGACCACCTCAACGTGGTGCGGGTGTACGACGTCGTGGACGACGGCGAACGCCTCTGGATCGTCATGGAGCTGGTGACCGGCCGCTCCCTGGAGCGGATCACCGCCGAGGACGGTCCGCTGCACCCGGGGGAGGCCGCCCGCATCGGACTGGGTCTGGTCGCCGCGCTGCGCCAGGTGCACGAACGGGGCGTCCTGCACCGCGACATCAAACCCGGGAACGTCCTGATCGAGGCCCCCGGACAGCGCGTGGTCCTCACCGACTTCGGCATCGCGGCGATCCAGGACGCCAAGGCGCTCACCATGGTCGGCATGCTCGTCGGCTCGCCCGACTACATGGCCCCCGAGCGGGTCTCGGGCCGCCCCCAGGGCCCGCCGTCGGACCTGTGGTCCCTCGGCGCCACCCTCGCGGCGGCCCTCAGCGGCCGCTCCCCCTTCTCCCGCGGCACCACCCTGGCCACCCTGCACGCCGTGCTCTACGAGGAGCCCGAGATCCCGGCCGCCGCGGGCCCGTTGCACCCCCTGCTGACCGCGCTGCTGGCCAAGGACCCGCAGGCCCGGCCCGCGCTGGACGCCCTGGAGGCGGCACTGCGGCCGATCGCACACCCGGAGCCGGCGCCGACGGTGACGCTGCTCCGGCCCGCACCGCGCCCGCCGCACCCTCGGCCGCAACCCGGACCGCACCAGCGGCCGGAACCACCCGCGCCCCCACCGCCGCGGCCGCCCGGCCCCGGTCCGCGGTGGCACCGCCGCCGTACCGCTCTGGCCGCCGCGGCCGGGGTCGCGGCGGTGGGGGCTGTCGTCGCCGTCGTGCTCGCCACGGCGGCGACGACGGCCAGATCGCCGCGGGACGACGACGGCGACCGGGCGGGCGGCGGCAGCGACGGCTCCTCGCCCACCGTGACGGCCACCGTGGAGGGCACCTACCGGCCGCCGAGCCTGCCCCCGGGTACCCGTCAGGAGGCGGGCGGCTACGCCTGGGCCACACCCGAGGGCTGGCGGCGGGACGTGAAGACGGGCGCGGAGGTGCACTACACCTCGCCCGACGGCGCCCAGGAACTCGTCGCCAAGTCCTCCCTGGCCCGCGGCGACCTCATGGAGACCTGGAGGACCTCGGAGGAGAACGCCCACCAGGGCCGGGACTACCGCAAGATCCGCCTGGAGGAGACCACGTTCCGCGGCGGGCCGGCCGTCGTGTGGGAGTACACCTTCACGCTGGAGGGCGTCGCCTGGCACGCCCGGCTGCTCGGGTTCAACGTCGACGGCAAGTCCTACCAGGTCAACACCTGGTACCAGCCGGCGATCGAGGAGCAGGCGCTCGCCACGTACGAGGACGTCAAGAAGAGCTTCACGGTCCTCTGAGAACGCCGAAGGGCCCCGCGGCAGCTCTGCCGCGGGGCCCCGTGAGGCGGGAGATCAGCCGGTCGTGACCTTGTCCGCCGGCTCGGCCGGGGCCGCCTCGGCGGCGGCCGGACGCCCGGCGCCGGTCCGCTGCCGGATCACGGCGATCACCAGCACGACCGCGGCGACCATCAGCGACAGCAGCACCGTCTCGCGGCCGTTGTGCTCGGTGTCGGTGAGCATGTAGCCGAGGACGAAGACGATCAGTGCGGCCGCGGCCCAGGTCAGGTACGGGTACAGCCACATCTTCACGACGAGCTTCTCCGGCGACTCGGCCTGGATGATCTTCCGCATGCGCAGCTGCGAGAAGCAGATCACCAGCCACACGAACAGCGCGACCGCGCCGGAGGAGTTGACCAGGAAGAGGAAGACGGAGTCCGGGAACTTGTAGTTGAAGAACACCGCGACGAAGCCGAACACCACGGAGACCAGGATGGCCGTGCGCGGCACACCGTTGGCCGTGGTCCTCGCGAAGGCCTTCGGCGCGTCACCGCGCTGGC
The DNA here is from genome assembly GCF_055587025.1 of Streptomyces sp. NPDC048600. Taxonomy (NCBI): domain Bacteria; kingdom Bacillati; phylum Actinomycetota; class Actinomycetes; order Kitasatosporales; family Streptomycetaceae; genus Streptomyces; species Streptomyces sp. NPDC048600. The sequence continues at coordinate 231,061 of NZ_JBVJGZ010000006.1, forward strand.
CCAGCGAGAAGGCCATGCGGGAGGCGGTGTACAGACCGGAGTTGAGACAGGACAGCACCGAGGTCAGCACGATGAAGTTCATGATCTCGCCGGCGTGCGCGATGCCCAGGGAGTCCAGCGCGGCGACGTAGGAGCCGTCCTCCTTGATGGCCGGGTCGTTCCACGGCAGCAGGGAGACCACGACGAGGATCGAGCCGAGGTAGAAGACGGCGATACGCCAGATGATGCTGTTGGTGGACTTGGTGACCGCGCGCTGCGGGTCCTCGGACTCGCCGGCGGCCAGTGTGGCGATCTCGCTGCCCATGAAGGAGAAGACGACCAGCAGCACACCGGTCAGGATCGCGCCGGGCCCGTGGGGCAGGAAGCCGCCGTGCTCGGTGAGGTTGGACAGTCCTGCCTTGTCGGCCTCGACACCGGGCAGCACACCGAAGATCGCGAGGCCGCCGACGACGATGAACGCGGCGATGGCGACGACCTTGATACCGGCGAACCAGAACTCGAACTCACCGTAGGAGCCGACGGAGACCAGGTTGGTGGCGGTCAGCACGACCATCACGATCAGCGCCCAGGCCCACTGCGGGACGGCGGGGATCCATCCCTCCAGGATCGCGGCGCCCGCGGTCGCCTCGACGGCGAGCACGACGACCCAGAAGAACCAGTACAGCCAGCCGATGGAGAACCCGGCCCAGCGGCCGAGCGCCCGGTCGGCGTGAGCGGAGAAGGAACCCGACGACGGGTTGGCCGCGGACATCTCGCCGAGCATCCGCATCACCAGCACCACGAGCGTGCCGACGAGCGCGTACGAGAGCAGGATGCCGGGGCCGGCGGTGGCGATGCCGGAGCTGGAGCCCACGAACAGACCGGCACCGATCACACCGCCGATGGCGATCATGGAGAGGTGCCGGTTCTTCAGCCCCGCCTGAAGACCGGAACCGGGATCGCCGGTTCCGGTCTTTGTCGGGTTCGGCTGCGAGGTCATTGGATGGATTTCCTTTGCGCCGGGGGAGGGGGGAACTCGTGCGCGATCACAGAGCGGTGCACGAGCCGGTCCAGTGAATCGGAGGCTAAGGGATTCGTGAACCTTTGAATCCAGATTGTTACTTGAGGTTTTCCTGAGGTTCTGTAGCCTTACTCACAGTCCCGCCTTCGGTAGCCCCCTCCCGCCGCTACCCGGCCGCGCATGACACACTCCTCCCATGCGCGTGTATCTCGGCTCCGACCATGCGGGCTACGAACTCAAGAACCACCTCGTCGAGTGGCTCAAGGCGGCAGGGCACGAGCCCGTCGACTGCGGCCCCCACATCTACGACGCCCAGGACGACTATCCGCCGTTCTGCCTGCGGGCCGCCGAGCGCACCGCCGCGGACGCCGGCTCCCTCGGCATCGTCATCGGCGGCTCCGGCAACGGCGAGCAGATCGCCGCGAACAAGGTCAAGGGCGTCCGGGCGGCCCTCGCCTGGAGCGAGCAGACCGCCGCGCTCGGCCGTGAGCACAACGACGCCAACGTCGTCGCGGTGGGTGCCCGGATGCACACCCAGGAGGAGGCGACGAAGTTCGTCGAGATCTTCCTGGGCACGCCGTTCTCCGGTGACGAGCGCCACATCCGCCGCATCGACATGCTCGCGGCCTACGAGACCACCGGCGACCTGCCCCCGATCCCGGCGCACCACCCGCAGCAGTAGGAAGGCAGGGCACCGTGCCGGAAGGGCACACGATCCACCGGCTGGCCCAGGACTACGCCGCCGCCTTCTCCGGCACCGCCCCGCGTGTGACCAGCCCCCAGGGCAAGTTCAGCGACGCCGCCGCCCTGCTCGACGGCGGCGTCCTGCACACCGCCGACGCCCATGGAAAGCACCTCTTCCTGGGCTTCGGCGCGTCCTGGGTCCATATCCACCTCGGCCTGTTCGGCAAAGTGGGCTTCGGCGCCGTGCCCGCGCCGCCGCCGACCGACACCGTCCGGCTGCGTCTGGCGAACACCACCTCGTACGTCGACCTGCGCGGGCCCACCACCTGCGCGCTGATCACCGACGCCGAGAAGGACGCGATACACGGCCGTCTCGGCCCCGACCCGCTGCGCGCGGACGCCGACCCGGGGGCCGCGTACCGGCGGATCTCCCGCAGCCGTACGACGATCGCCGCGCTGCTGATGGACCAGAAGGTGATCGCGGGCGTCGGCAACGTCTACCGCGCCGAGGTCCTCTTCCGGCACGGCATCGACCCCTACCGGGCCGGAAAGGACGTCACGGCCGCCGAGTGGGACGCGATCTGGGCCGACCTCGCCGGCCTGATGCGCGAGGGCGTACGCCTCAACCGCATCGACACCGTCCGCCCGGAGCACACTCCCGAGGCGATGGGCCGTCCGCCGCGCGTCGACGACCACGGCGGCGAAGTCTACGTCTACCGCCGGGCGAACCTGCCGTGCCATCTCTGCGGCAAGGGGATCCGCACCGCGGAGCTGGCCGCCCGCAACCTCTTCTGGTGCGCGGACTGCCAGAGGGCCTGACGCCCGCTCAGAACCCGTGCGGCAGCCACGGGGCCACCGCGGAGCCGAAGGCGGTCGCCGCCTCGGCCAGCGCCCCCTCGCGCAGTTCGCGCACCCGCCCGGCCGCCGCCAGTGCGGCGAGGCTCACCCCGCCCAGATAGACGGCGCCCAACTCCCGCACCGACAGGGCGAGATCGGCCCGGTCCGCCGTGCGCTCGCACACCGCGCCCTTCGGGTCACCGGACAGCCGCCAACGGCCCTCGTTCCACGGGCAGAAGTCGTCCTCCACCTCGAACACCACATCCACCGGCGCCTGGTACGTCCGCGCCCCGAGGGCCGCCCCGACGTCCACGGGCCGGACGTACAGCGAGTCCCGCAGCCGCGGCAGACAGCGCCGGATGTCGGAGACCTGGTACTGCCATGCCTCGTCGAGCGGACGTCCGCGCACCACCAGCCGGGTCATCAGGTCGATCCCGAACAGGAACCGCCACAGCGCCGCCTCGGTCGCCGGGTCCTCACCCGCCAGGTCGGCCAGGGTGACGACGCCGTTGTGCCCGGACGCGATCCACTCCGCCTTCGTACGGAAACGGGCGTACCCGGTGATCTCGCCCCGCCGCTCGGCGACGACACACTGCAGCGCCGAGGCCCCGTCGCGGTGCGCCTGCGGGTCCAGCAGACCGAGCCGCTCCCAGCCGGGCCGCCGGGCCAGCATGCCGGGGCGGCGGGGCACCAGCGACGCGTACACCGCCTCGCACGCGTCGAGCACATCGGCGGGCGCCGCGTACCGCACGCGTACGTCGTCCGTCCCGGGCGGCACGGACAGCCGGACCTGGGTGGTGTCGATCTCGGCGCTCAGCTGGCGGGTGGCCGCGGCGTAGCCGTACCGGCCGTAGATCGCCGGTTCCGAGGCCGTCAGCACGGCCAGCGGCTCGCCCCAGGAACGGATGTCGTCCAGCTGCCGCCGCATCATCGCGGTCAGCAGCCCGCGCCGGCGGTGCGTGGCCGCCACGCTCACCATCGTGATGCCCGCCGCCGGCACCGAGGCCCCGCCCGGCACCGTGACCAGGAACGAGTACGCCCCGGCCGTGCCCACGCACTCCGCGCCGTCCCAGGCGCCGATGGAACGGCTGTGCTCGGTGAGCGCGTTGAACAGCTCTCGCTCCTCGGCCGGCTCCTCGGACCCGCCGAAGGCGCGGATCAGGTTGTCGTACCACGGATCCCAGTCCTCGGGGCGCAGCTCCCGGAGCGTCGGCACCGGGCCCGCAGTGTCATTCACCATGCCGCCATCACTACCAGCGCAATGCGGGACGAGCCAACCGATTTCTCCGTGCCCGGGGCGAGCCCGCCCCTGGTGGAGTTCACTGAGAGCCACGGCGAAGTCCGGCCTCGGACGGGGGACAAGTGGGACCTCCCGTGCCATGCGGCCGGTCGGGTGGATAGGGTCCGGACGATGGCAGCAGGACGAGAGCGGCGCACGGCCGCCGAGACGCTCCCGGCCCGGGTGCGGATGCTTTGGCACCGGGTCCGCGTCGGCCTGCGCAGAAGTGCCGTCGACTACTTCCGCGGCGACGGCTCCGACTGGATCGCCCTCGCGGGTCTGCTGCTGACCGTCCCGCTGATCGCCGCCGCCACCCTCGGCAACCCCGTGTGGTGCTCACCGGCCGCGCTGGTCCTGCCCATCGTCGCGGGCGGCCTGCTGCTGCGCCCGGCGAGCCTGCTGGGGCTGTACGCGGCCGCCGCCACCGCGCTGATCGTGGAATCGGTCCAGCTCGGGCCGTACACCGAGGGCCCCGCCCGGGTCACTCCCGGAGTCGTCCTCGTGGTCGCCGCCTGCGGATTCTTCGGCCTGCTCATCGCCCAGTTCCGCAGCCGCGTCGGCGTTCCCTGGCGGCGCGGCGGCACCATGCTGTTCGACCTGCGCGAGCGCATCCGCACCCAGAGCCGGCTGCCCAAGCTGCCGCGCGGCTGGCACCACGAGATGGCGCTGCGCCCCGCGGGCGGCCAGTCGTTCTCCGGCGACTTCGTCGTCGCGGCCCGCACCGGCGGCGGACGCACCCTGGAGGTCGTCCTCACCGACGTCTCCGGCAAGGGCATGGACGCCGGCTCCCGCGCCCTGCTGCTGTCCGGCGCCTTCGGCGGCCTGCTCGGCTCACTGCCCCCGCACGCCTTCCTCCCGGCCGCCAACGGCTATCTGCTGCGCCAGGACTGGGACGAGGGCTTCGCGACCTCCATCCACCTCGTCCTGGACCTGGACTCGGGCGACTACGAGCTCTACTCGGCGGGCCACCCGCCCGGTCTCCAGCTCAGCGCGGGCAGCGGCCGCTGGGAGGAGAAGGCCGCCGAGGGCCCGCTCCTCGGGGTGTACGACGGCGCCCAGTTCGACCCCGTCAAGGGCGTGCTGCGCCCCGGCGACGTGCTGATGCTGTTCACCGACGGGCTGGTGGAGACCTCCGACCGGGACATCGTCGAGGGCATCGACCGGCTCACCGGCGAGGCCGACCGCTATGTCGCCGCCGGTTTCCGCGGCGCGGCCTGGCATCTCATCGAGGCCGTCGCCAAGGACGTCAACGACGACCGGGCGCTGCTGCTGATCTGCCGCGAGGGCCCGACGGCCCACTCGTCCTGAAGGAGGCGCCCGCCGTGCTGACCCTCACAGAGGTGGAGGCCCTGGCCCGCGCGGCCCACGAGGGCCAGACCGACAAGGCCGGGCGGCCCTACGCCGAGCACCTCGCCGCCGTGGCCGCGGGCGTGCGCGAGCTCGGCGGCGACAGCGAGCAGATCGCCGCGGCCTGGCTGCACGACGCGGTCGAGGACCACGCGCTGTCCGAGCGGTGGCTCGAGGAGGCCGCACTGAGCCGCCGTACGAAGGACATCGTGCTGGCGGTCACCAAGCGGGCGGGGGAGGCCCCGCAGGAGTACGCCGGGCGGATCCTCGCCACCCCGGGCGCCCTGCTGGTCAAGCGGGCGGACCTGGCGCACAACGCGGACCCGGCGCGGCTTGCAGTGCTGGACGAGGCGACCCGGGCGCGGCTGACCGGGAAGTACGCGAGGATGCGCGCACTTCTCGGGCTGTGAGGCGGCGCTCTCAGGTTCCGGCCAGTTCCCGCTCGCGGGCCCGCTGCCCGGCGTCGCGCCGGAACGCCCAGGTCATCCTCGGCTCCACCGCGTACCGGAAGACCCGCTGGACGGGCGGTCCGCACAGCAGCGTGACGGCGGCCGCCGCGAGGACTGTCACGGTGAGGGCGCCGAGCGGCCCGTGCAGCCAGGCGGCGTCGTACCAGCCGTAGTAGTCCCCGGCCTTGGTCAGGAAGCCGTGCAGCAGATAGCCGTAGAGCGTGCCCGCGCCCAGCGCGGTGAACCACAGCGAGCGGCCCGGCACCCAGGACAGGAAGCACGCGGCCAGCAGCACCGAGCAGCCGAACAGCGCGAGCACCATCACCGGCCCGCACCACCACGGCGCGCCCAACTCCTGCGCGGAGTCGCGGTGGTAGAACCACCCGGTGTTCATGTGCGGCACGCTCCACCAGGCCACGGCGAACGCGGCGGCCGACACCGGCACCGCGAGCAGCCGCACCGAGCTGCGGCGCACGAGCCGGAAGTGCTCGGGCCTCAGGCACAGTCCGAGCACGAAGTACGGCAGGAACTGGAGCACCCGCTGGAGGTCGAGGTCGTCACCGATCTCGGGGGTGACGGAGGCGAGCATCGCGATGCCGAGCGCGACCGGCAGGGGCCGGCGGATCTGCCTCCACACCGGGGTCGTGAGCCGCCACATGAACAGGGCGATCAGGAACCAGGTGAGATACCAGGGGTCGAGCAGCGAGAGGGGCTGCGCGGGGTCCTCGCCGGCCAGCCGCTCGAAGAGGGAGTACGCCGTCTCGAAGAGGAGGTAGGGCACGAGAACGCCGGTGACCAGCCGTCTGACCCGCTCGGGGCGGAGGTCGAAGTTCCGGGAGAAGTAGCCGGAGATGATGATGAACGCCGGCATGTGGAAGGCGTAGACGAACGTGTAGGCGCCCTCCAGGAGCCGGCTGTCCGCCTTCAGTGGCTCCCAGGCGTGGCCGACGGCGACCAGGACGATCGCCAGGTACTTGGCGTTGTCGAAGAACGCGTCGCGGTGTGGGGGAATGGATGTTCTGTTGTGGCCGTGCTGTCGGAGTGGGGTCGTCACAGCGTGGAACATCTGAGGCACCTTAGCCCGGCCCGCGTGTTTCCGTAAAACCTCCGACGTCAGAGACCAATTTCTCGCTCCGTGGAACGACTTCGGCCCGCCTGCGGTCCGAAGTGTCCGTATTGATCCGGACTAAACCCCCCATAGCGAGCCAATGTCCGGACGGTGCCGCCGTATTCGAATTCCCTGTGCAGTCGATGTGCGGAACCGGAAAACCGAGTATGGAAACGGTGTGTGCGGGGGTCCGGGAATTCCCTCACCGGGAAATCCTCGAATTCCCTTGCGGGGCACGGGAGATCGGTCCGCGCGGTGCGCCGGCCCGCCGCCGGCGCGGCCACGGTTCACCGACGATGCGTCACGGATCGCATAGCCCGGGCCGGTTGGTGGCACGATGGTTCTGGCGGGGGCGCGGCGGGGCGGCGCTTCCGGCGGGAGAGCGCAGACCTACCGAGGGTGTGATCAGTTGTGGCCATTTCGCTGTCCGTGGTGCTGCTGTTGGCGATCATCCTGGTGGTCCTGATGCGCGGAGGCTCGATCAAGCCGGGACCGGCCGTCGTCGCCGTGCTGTTCGGCTTCTTCCTCGCCTCGACCGGCATGGCCCCGTCGATCCAGCGCTTCCTGGACTCGATAGCGGAGACGATCAACTCGATCAGTTTCTGACCCCGGTGCGGCCGAACTTGCCGCAGGCCGGAACGGATACGCTCGTCCCCGACCATGGTCGACGCGGACGGGGGATGTCACGGGGATGGTGCTGCGCGATGCCGACCCGGTGGAAGTGGGCGGTTACCTCATCGAGGACCGCCTCGGCTCGGGCGGCATGGGGGTGGTCTACCTCGCCCGCTCCGCCTCCGGCCGCCGCCTCGCGGTCAAGGTCGTCCACGACCAGTACGCGGACGACGACGAGTTCCGCACCCGTTTCCGCCGGGAACTGGCAGCCGCCCGCCAGGTCAGCGGCGCCTTCACGGCCCCCGTGGTGGACGCCGACGCCGACGCGGGGCGGCCCTGGATGGCCACGCTCTACATTCCCGGGCAGAACCTCACCCACCATGTCCGCGAGCACGGCCCGCTGCCGCCGGCCGAGCTGCGCGACCTCGCCGCCGGTCTCGCCGAGGCGCTGCGCGACATCCACCGGGCCGGGGTCGTCCACCGCGACCTGAAGCCCGCCAACGTGATGCTGGCCGAGGACGGCCCCCGCGTCATCGACTTCGGCATCTCGCGCGCCACCGAGTTCGGGCCCTCCGACGTCCTCACCCAGACCGGCCGTGTCATGGGCACGCCGCCCTTCATGTCGCCCGAGCAGTTCTCCGCCCCGCAGGACGTGGGCCCGGCCGCCGACGTGTTCTCCCTCGGCGCGGTGCTCACCTTCGCCGCCACGGGCCGGGGCCCCTTCGACGGCGCCAGCCCCTACGAGACGGCCGTCCGCGTCGTCGAGGGCGATCCGGACCTCACGGACGTGCCCGCCGAACTGGCCGGGGTCATCCGCCGCTGCCTCGCGAAGCACCCCGGTGACCGCCCGACCGCCCACGACCTGCTCACCCTGGTCGGCGAGCGGGGCACACCGCCGGAGCGCCGGAGCGCAGACCCGGCCGGGCCGGACTGGCCGGACTCGGACACCGTCCTGCGGGCCGATCGGGTCCCCGCCCCGCGCCCCGCCCCCGAACCCGCATCCACATCCGAGCCCGCATCCGCATCCGAACCCTCCTCCGCACCGGCCGGCGACCGCCGCCGACGGCGACGCCGGCTGCTCGGCTGGGGCGCCGTCGCCGTCGCCCTGGCGGCCGTCGCCTCGGGACTGCTCTCCCTGCGCCCCGACGGCGACCAGAGCTCGACGGCGGCCGCCAAGGAGCCCGCGGCCGCGAGCGACCTGCCCTCCGGATGGCAGCCGTGGCGGACCAGGGCCGAGGGAGACTCGGAGGGCTTCGGTGAGCCGCTGGACTGCGAGACGACCCGCAAGACCCTCGTGTGCGCCGGGAGCGACCTGATGGGGGCGGGCTGGAACCTGGCCGACGGCCGCGGGGCCTGGTCCCGGCCCGTCCAGAGCGCGGAGGGCGACGGCGGCCACAGCGACCGGGGCGCCGTCCTCGGCCTCCACCGGGGCAACGTGCTCGTCTACGGCGAGGAGCCCGAGGACGCCGGCTCCGGCAGCCCGTCCCGCGCGCTCCTGCTCTCCCTGGACGCCGTCACCGGCAAGGAGAAATGGCGCACGGTGACCGGCAAGGGCGGCTGGGCGCTCTCGCCCACCCCCGACAACACCGCGGTCGTCCCCGAGGGCGTCATCGCCCGCTACGGCGACTACGCGGAGTCCTACGCGCTGCTCGACCCCGACGACGGCCGGGTCCGCTGGAAGCGCCCGATGCCCGCCGGGGCCAACCAGACGCTGGAGGCGGCCGCCGGAGCCGCGTACTGGCTGGTCGAGCACGAGCCGAACACGAAGTCCGTCAGCACCGACGTGGTCCGGCTCGACCCCGCCACCGGCAAGGCCCGCTGGACCGTCGGGATCACGGGCACCCTGAGACTGCTGGGCGAGAGCGACGGCAGGCTCGTCCTCGCCGACTCGTCCCAGGAGGAGCCGGCCCTCGTCCTGCTCGACCCCGAGACCCGCGTGGTCACCCGCACCGTGCTGTCCCCCGCCCCGGCCGAGGGATTCCGCCCGTACCTGGCCGGCGACACGGTCTACCTCACCTGGGAGAGCGGCACCCTGCGCGCCTACTCCCCGCTCACCGGCCGCCGCGCCTGGGAGAACAACTCGACCGTGGAACACCCCGGTCCCCCCGCGGTCTCCGCCACCCGGGTCTACGTCGCCTCCCGCAGCGGCCGCCTCGCCGCGATGGACCGGCGCACCGGCGAGATCACCGCCAGCCGCCCCGGCTTCGACGACGCCGGCCGGGGCGTCTCCCTGTCCTTCCCCGGCCCCCGCCCCCTCCTGGTGGGCGACGCCCTGTACGTCTCCTACGGCGACCGCTCCGTCTACACCGTCGACGTCAACCGCCTGTGAGCCCGAGCGGGCGAAAAAGACCCCGGAAAACGCTCCGGGGCCGGACGGAGAATCGAATCTCCGTCCGGCCCCGGACCGGAAAAGAGCGGGCGACGGGAATCGAACCCGCGTAGCTAGTTTGGAAGACTAGGGCTCTACCATTGAGCTACGCCCGCACGGCACGCGCCGCAGGTGCGAAGGCCGCGGCACTGCACGCATCGTAGCGGGTCGCACCCCCGGCCCGCACACCCCATTCCCGGCCGTCGTGGCGGACGCGGAAGCGGCTGCGGAAATGCGGCGGCCCCGCTGCCTGCGGGCATGTACCCTACGTGTCGCACCAGACGGGGTGTGGCGCAGCTTGGTAGCGCGTCCGCTTTGGGAGCGGAAGGCCGTGGGTTCAAATCCCGCCACCCCGACCACCCATCCGATCCATCCGCGAGATCGTCGCGGTGATCGCCTTTTGGGGCGTTCGGCGGCTGCGGTTACTATGCAAGCTGCGCGCCCGTATGTCTCATCACTGAAGTACTCCGGGCGGCCAGATCCGCCGGAACCGTCTGGCTCCGGCAGAACCCAGAAGTCAGCCATCAAGGAGACCGAACCGTGAAGAGCGCCGTTGAGAACCTGAACCCGACCCGGGTTCGGCTCACTGTCGAGGTGCCCTTCGAGGAGCTCAAGGACAGCCTCGACGCGGCGTACAAGAAGATCAACCAGCAGGTCACGGTGAAGGGCTTCCGCAAGGGCAAGATCCCGGCCCGGGTCATCGACCAGCGCTTCGGCCGTGGTGCCGTGCTGGAGGAGGCCGTCAACGACGCGCTCCCGAAGTTCTACACGGCGGCCGTCACCGAGGCCGAGCTGGACGTCCTCGGCCAGCCCGAGGTCGACATCACGGAGCTGAAGGACGGCGAGACGCTGAACTTCACCGCCGAGGTCGACGTCCGCCCCGTCATCGAGATCCCGGACTACTCCGGCATCGAGGTCGAGGTCGACGCGGTCGAGGTCACCGAGGAGGACATCGAGAAGGCCGTGGAGCAGCTCCGCGAGCGCTTCGCGTCCACCTCCCCGGTCGAGCGCGCCGCCGAGGACGGCGACGTCGTGACGATCGACCTGGAGGCCAAGGTCGACGGCGAGATCCTCGCCGACGGCATCGCCAGCGGTGTCTCCTACACGATCGGCTCGGGCGAGCTGCTCGACGGCATCGACGACGCCGTGAAGGGCGTGGAGACCGGTGGCGAGGCCACCTTCACCTCCGAGCTCAAGGGCGGCTCGGCGGCCGGCAAGGAGGCCGAGATCACGGTCAAGGTCACCCAGGTGGCCGCCCGTGAGCTGCCCGAGCTGGACGACGACTTCGCGCAGCTCGCCTCGGAGTTCGACACGCTGGAAGACCTCCGCGCCGACAGCCGCAAGCGCCTCGAGAACATGAAGCAGTTCGACCAGGCCACGCAGGCCCAGGAGCGCGTCCTGGAGAAGCTGCTGGAGCTCGTCGAGGTGGCCGTCCCCGAGAAGCTGCTCGAGGACGAGATCAACACCCGCAAGCACAACCTGGAGCACCACCAGCTCGGCCAGATGGGTCTGGACCTCGACAAGTACCTGGAGATCCAGGGCAAGACCGCCGAGGAGTTCGACACCGAGACCCGTGAGGCCGCGGTCAAGGGCATCAAGACCCAGTTCGTCCTCGACGAGCTCGTCAAGACCGAGAAGCTCAACGTCAACCAGGACGAGCTGACCGAGCACCTGATGCGCCGTGCCGCCTCCTCCGGCATGTCGCCCGACCAGTTCGCGCAGGCCGTCGTGCAGCAGAACCAGGTCCAGCTCCTGGTCGGCGAGGTCGCCCGCGGCAAGGCCCTGGCCGTCGTCGTCGAGGCCGCCACGGTCAAGGACACCAACGGCGAGGTCATCGACCTCGACGACGAGGACGAGGTCGAGGCCGCCGTCGAGACGGTCGAGGCCGTCGAGGGCACCGACGTCGAGGCCGCCGCCGAGACCGAGGACAAGCCGGAGGCCTGAGCCGCACGGCAGCCCTGAATCGCTGTGGAACGGACCCCGAGTGCTTCGGACTCGGGGTCCGTTCGCCTACCTGGACCTTGAGGCGCTACGCCCCCGGCGAACACCCCCGTTACCGGGATTCCCCGGGAGGGCTACGGCGTTAGGGTCCATGAATACGTAGTACACGTGAGACGGCCCCGGCGCCGTCGCAAGACGAGCAGGTGGATACGTGACGAATCTGATGCCCTCCGCCGCCGGCGAGCCTTCCATCGGCGGTGGCCTCGGCGACCAGGTCTACAACCGGCTGCTCAACGAGCGGATCATCTTCCTCGGCCAGCCGGTCGACGACGACATCGCCAACAAGATCACCGCGCAGCTGCTGCTCCTTGCCGCCGACCCGGACAAGGACATCTACCTGTACATCAACAGCCCCGGCGGTTCGATCACGGCCGGCATGGCGATCTACGACACCATGCAGTTCATCAAGAACGACGTGGTGACGATCGCCATGGGCCTCGCTGCCTCGATGGGTCAGTTCCTGCTCAGCGCGGGCACCCCGGGCAAGCGTTTCGCGCTGCCGAACGCCGAGATCCTGATCCACCAGCCGTCCGCCGGTCTGGCCGGTTCGGCCTCCGACATCAAGATCCACGCCGAGCGGCTGCTGCACACCAAGAAGCGCATGGCCGAGCTCACCTCGCAGCACACCGGCCAGTCGGTCGAGCAGATCACCCGCGACTCGGACCGCGACCGCTGGTTCGACGCGTTCGAGGCCAAGGAGTACGGCCTCATCGACGACGTCATCCCCACGGCCGCCGGTATGCCGGGCGGCGGCGGCACCGGGGCGGCCTGAGGCCCCCGCCAGGGTCCCCGAGCCCCTCAGAGCCCTTCAGCCGACCGCTCAGCCCCTAGGAGACAGACAGTGAACGACTTCCCCGGCAGCGGCCTGTACGACCGCGCACGCGCCGAGTACACGGGTCCCACGGCGGAGTCCCGTTACGTCATCCCGCGCTTCGTCGAGCGCACCTCGCAGGGCATCCGCGAGTACGACCCGTACGCGAAGCTCTTCGAGGAGCGCGTGATCTTCCTCGGCGTGCAGATCGACGACGCCTCCGCCAACGACGTCATGGCGCAGCTGCTGTGCCTGGAGTCGATGGACCCCGACCGGGACATCTCGGTCTACATCAACAGCCCCGGTGGTTCCTTCACCGCGCTGACTGCGATCTACGACACGATGCAGTTCGTGAAGCCGGACATCCAGACGGTCTGCATGGGCCAGGCGGCCTCCGCCGCGGCGATCCTGCTGGCCGCCGGTACGCCCGGCAAGCGCATGGCCCTGCCGAACGCGCGCGTGCTGATCCACCAGCCGTACAGCGAGACCGGCCGCGGTCAGGTCTCGGACCTGGAGATCGCCGCGAACGAGATCCTGCGGATGCGCGCGCAGCTGGAGGAGATGCTGGCCAAGCACTCCACCACGCCGATCGAGAAGATCCGCGAGGACATCGAGCGCGACAAGATCCTCACGGCCGAGGACGCGCTGTCGTACGGCCTGATCGACCAGATCATCTCCACCCGGAAGATGAACAACAGCTCTGTCCGCTGACGCGGGCGCGGGAGTATCGTCTGCCGCCCCTTGGCATGGTCTCACCCGGTGCCCGACAAGGTGCACGACAAAGTGAACCCTGCCAAGGGGGGCCCGAACGGGGGGCTCGGCAAGGTACCGTCGGAATAAGGCAGCACCAGGAGCCGCTGGAGGCGAAAGCGTCCAGGCGTCTCCCAGGCGAAGGGGAAGCACACCGTGGCACGCATCGGTGACGGCGGCGATCTGCTCAAGTGCTCGTTCTGCGGCAAGAGCCAGAAGCAGGTCAAGAAGCTCATCGCAGGCCCTGGTGTGTACATCTGCGACGAGTGCATCGATCTCTGCAACGAGATCATCGAGGAAGAGCTCGCTGAGACCAGCGAGGTGCGCTGGGAGGAACTGCCCAAGCCGCGCGAGATCTACGAGTTCCTCGAGGGCTATGTGGTCGGCCAGGAGGCCGCCAAGAAGGCCCTGTCCGTGGCGGTCTACAACCACTACAAGCGCGTTCAGGCCGGGGAGAACGGCGGTGGGGCCGGCCGCGACGACGCGATCGAGCTCGCCAAGTCCAACATCCTGCTGCTCGGTCCCACGGGGTCGGGCAAGACGCTCCTCGCGCAGACGCTGGCGCGCATGCTGAACGTCCCGTTCGCCATCGCCGACGCCACGGCGCTCACCGAGGCGGGGTACGTCGGCGAGGACGTCGAGAACATCCTGCTGAAGCTGATCCAGGCGGCCGACTACGACGTCAAGAAGGCCGAGACCGGGATCATCTACATCGACGAGATCGACAAGGTCGCGCGGAAGAGTGAAAACCCCTCCATCACGCGCGACGTGAGCGGCGAGGGCGTCCAGCAGGCACTGCTCAAGATCCTCGAGGGCACCACGGCCTCGGTCCCGCCGCAGGGCGGCCGCAAGCACCCGCACCAGGAGTTCATCCAGATCGACACGACGAACGTCCTGTTCATCGTGGGCGGTGCCTTCGCCGGCCTGGAGAAGATCATCGAGTCCCGCGCGGGTGCCAAGGGCATCGGCTTCGGCGCGACGATCCGCTCCAAGCGGGAGCTGGAGTCCAAGGACCAGTTCGAGGACGTCATGCCCGAGGACCTGGTGAAGTTCGGCATGATCCCCGAGTTCATCGGCCGGCTGCCCGTCATCACCTCGGTCCACAACCTCGACCGCGAGGCCCTGCTCCAGATCCTGGTCGAGCCGCGCAACGCCCTGGTCAAGCAGTACCAGCGCCTCTTCGAACTCGACGGCGTGGAGCTGGACTTCGAGCGCGAGGCCCTCGAGGCCATCGCCGACCAGGCCATCCTCCGCCAGACCGGCGCCCGCGGCCTGCGCGCCATCATGGAGGAGGTCCTGATGTCGGTGATGTACGAGGTCCCGTCCCGCAAGGACGTCGCCCGAGTCGTCATCACCGCCGACGTCGTCCACTCCAACGTCAACCCGACCCTGATCCCGAGGGATTCGCGGGGCCGCGGCTCGGGCGAGGCGAAGTCGGCGTAGCCGCTCCGCGGTTCCCCCAGATGCCCGGCCCGCCCGACGCGAGCCGGGCATCTGCGTGTTGGGTTCGGGCCTTTGCCTGCCCAGAACAAGCCAGCGAACGGCCTTGTGCGGTGCGCGAGTTCCGTTCTGTGATCTAGTGACTCCCGACCAAATCGATCACCAGTTCGTGTGATCAGGTGTGAAACGGGAGGAACAGTCATGAAGATCAGGCGTGCCATCGTGGCACTCGGCGTGGTCGCGGCCGCCGGAGTCGTACCGCTGGTGACGGCTGCTCCCGCCCAGGCAGACCAGATCGACTGCGTCAACTACCTGAGCGGCAAGGGTTACACAGTCGGCCCGCGCGTCAGGGCAGCCTGCGACAACGTGGAGTCGCTCGCTGACAAGATCACCTGTCAGACCCGCCTCATCGGCATCGGCGTTCGCGCGAACCACGCGCTCGAAGCCTGCGTGCGTGCCTGAGCGGGCATGAAGAAGGGCGGGGCTCCCAGGTCGTGTCGACCCGGGAGCCCCGCCCCGTTGCGTGCGCTGGTGTCAGGCCTTGACGCGGATTTCCTCGCGGAACTTGGCCGTGATCTCGGCGGCAGCGGCCGGGTCCGGCGCCTTCTCCGAGGCGAGGTTCGCGAGTTCGATGGGTGCCACCAGGCCGAGGGTGCTGTGGTCCCCCCAGGCGCAGTAGGTGACGTGCATCTCCTTGGGGCCTCCCGACTCGGTGTCGCCCGGCTCCATCTTGGCGTCCTGGCACTTGAGGACCGCACCCTCGGCGTTGTCGTACGCCTTGGGCTCACCGACCATGGTGACCTTCATGCCCTCTTCCTTGTTCGCGTCCTTCTTCATGTACGCGAGGAAGGCGTCGACGACCTTCTCGGGGTCCTCGATCTCTCCGTAGACGCCGCCGAAGCTGAGCATCTTCTGGGAGAGCGGGTTGTCCTCGTTGCCCGCGACGTACTGGGCACTGACGTCGGTGGGGTTCTTCACACCCCACTTCTCGGCGTCCTTGACGTCGTCCTTCGTCATGGAGTCGGACTCGCTGTCGTCCTTCTTGTACTCCGTCAGGACGGTCTCGGGCGTCGTGAGCTTGTGCGGGCCGTCGTCCGCGATGTCCGAGCTCCCGCCGTTGCTGCCGGCGAGGACGAAGTACGCGCCGACCGCGATGGCCGCGACGACCGCGACCGCGCCGATGATGAGACCGGTCTTCTTCTTGCCGCCGCCGGGGGCCGGGGGCTGGGGGACGCCATAAGGAGCCTGGCCGTAGGGCGGCTGCTGGCCGTAGCCCTGCTGCGGGGGCACCGGCTGCTGCGGGTAGCCGTAACCCGGCTGCGGCGGAGCGGGCTGCTGGGGGTACCCGTAGCCGGGCTGCGGCGCCTGCGGCTGCTGGCCGTAGGGGCCAGGCTGCGGGGGCTGCTGGCCGTACGGGCCCGGCTGCTGAGGCTGCCCGCCGTACGGGCCCGGCTGGTTGTAGCTCATTACTGGGTTCCCCTCCAGATACTTATGCGTCTCCGACATCCTGACGCAGGCGCGCGGTACCCAGAGCATCGGGGTCGGCACCGTTACAAAGGAATCGCGTTTCGGGACGGCCCCGTGACACCCCTAAACTGGGCCCGTGACCGACAACACTCAGCAGCAGCCACCAGCGCCCACCACCGAACTGCCGACCCAGTACGCGCCGGCCGAGGTAGAGGGGACGCTGTACGAGCGCTGGGTGGACAAGGGGTACTTCACCGCCGACGCGGGCAGCGACAAGCCCGCCTACACCATCGTCATCCCGCCGCCGAACGTCACCGGTTCGCTCCACCTGGGCCACGCCTTCCAGCACACGCTGATGGACGCCCTCACCCGCCGCAAGCGCATGCAGGGCTACGAGTCCCTGTGGCTGCCCGGCATGGACCACGCCGGTATCGCCACCCAGAACAAGGTCGAGCAGCAGCTCGCCGAGGAGGGCAAGTCCCGCCACGACCTGGGCCGCGAGGAGTTCGTCGAGCGGGTCTGGCAGTGGAAGGAGGAGTACGGCGGCAAGATCCTCGGCCAGATGCGCCGCCTCGGCGACGGTGTCGACTGGTCCCGTGAGCGCTTCACCATGGACGAGGGCCTGTCCAAGGCCGTCCAGACCATCTTCAAGAAGCTCTACGACGACGAGCTGATCTACCGCGCCGAGCGCATCATCAACTGGTGCCCGCGCTGTCTGACCGCCATCTCCGACATCGAGGTGGAGTACCAGGAGGACGCCGGCGAGCTGGTCTCCATCCGCTACGGCGAGGGCGACGACTCCCTCGTCGTCGCGACCACGCGCGCGGAGACGATGCTCGGTGACACCGCCGTCGCCGTCCACCCCGACGACGAGCGCTACCAGCACCTCGTCGGCAAGCAGATCAAGCTCCCGCTGACCGACCGCACCATCCCGGTCGTCGCCGACACCCACGTCGACCCGGAGTTCGGCACCGGCGCCGTCAAGGTGACCCCGGCGCACGACCCGAACGACTTCGCGATCGGCCAGCGCCACGGCCTGCCCGCCATGACGATCATGGACGAGCACGGCGTGATCACCGTCCACGGCCCCTTCCTCGGCCTGGACCGCTTCGAGGCGCGCTCCGCCGTCGTCGGCGCGCTGCGCTCGCAGGGCCGGATCGTCGCCGAGAAGCGCCCGTACATGCACTCGGTCGGCCACTGCTCGCGCTGCAAGACCACGGTCGAGCCGCGCCTGTCGATGCAGTGGTGGGTCAAGGTCGCCCCGCTCGCCCAGGCCGCCGGTGACGCGGTCCGTGACGGCCGGGTCGCCATCCACCCGGTCGACCTGTCGAAGCGCTACTTCGACTGGGTCGACAACATGAACGACTGGTGCATCTCGCGCCAGCTCTGGTGGGGCCACCGCATCCCGATCTGGTACGGCCCGGACGGCGAGATCGTCTGCGTCGGCCCCGACGAGCAGCCGCCGACGGGCGAGGGCTGGCACCAGGACACCGACGTCCTGGACACCTGGTTCTCCTCCGGCCTGTGGCCGTTCTCCACCCTCGGCTGGCCGGAGAAGACCCCGGACCTGGAGAAGTTCTACTCCACCGACGTCCTGCTCACCGGCCACGACATCATCTTCTTCTGGGTCGCCCGGATGATGATGTTCGGCCTGTACGCCATGGACGGCGAGGTCCCGTTCAGGACCATCGCCCTCACCGGCCTGGTCCGCGACGAGCGCGGCAAGAAGATGTCGAAGTCCTTCGGCAACGTGGTCGACCCGCTGGACTGGATGGACAAGTACGGCTCCGACGCCGTCCGCTTCACCCTCGCCAAGGGCGCCAACCCCGGCACCGACGTGCCGATCGGAGAGGACTGGGTCCAGGCGTCCCGGAATTTCGCCAACAAGATCTGGAACGCCACGCGCTTCGCGATGATGAACGGCGCCACGATCGAGGGCGAGCTGCCCCCGGCCGAGCAGCTGTCCGCCACCGACCGCTGGATCCTGTCCCGGCTGAACAAGACGGTCGCCCAGGTCGACGCGTTCTACGACGACTTCCAGTTCGCCAAGCTCAGCGAGGCGCTGTACCACTTCGCATGGGACGAGGTCTTCGACTGGTACGTGGAGCTCTCCAAGACCACGTTCATGGCGGGCGGCGAGGGCGCCAAGGCCTCCGGCCGGGTCCTCGGCGAGGTCCTCGACGTCCTGATGCGTCTGCTGCACCCGGTGATGCCGTTCGTCACCGAGACGCTGTGGACCACGCTGACCGGCGGCGAGTCGATCGTCGTCGCCGAGTGGCCCGCCGACAGCGGCTTCCGCGACGACGCCGCCGAGGCGGAGATCGAGAACCTCCAGCGGGTCGTCACCGAGGTCCGCCGCTTCCGCGCCGACCAGGGCCTCCAGCCCGGCCAGCGCGTCCCGGCCCGCCTCACCCTCGACGGCACCGCCCTCGCCCCGCATGAGGCCGCCATCCGCCAGCTGCTGCGCCTGCAGCCGGAGGGCGACGCGTTCACGGCGACGGCGACCCTGCCGATCGGCGGCGCCGAGGTGGCGCTGGACCTCTCCGGCACCATCGACGTGGCCGCGGAGCGCAAGCGCCTCGCGAAGGACCTCGCGGCGGCGCAGAAGGAGCGTCAGCAGGCCGTGGCCAAGCTGGGCAATGAGGCTTTCCTGGCGAAGGCACCCGACCAGGTGGTGGAGAAGATCCGCACCCGCCTGGCCAAGGCGGACGAGGACATCGCGCGGATCGAGAACCAGCTGGCCGGCCTGCCGGTGGGCTGATCGCCACTCGTCTCCGCGAGAGCGGAGGTGGTCCGGACCTGGCGGCAGCCGATAAGGACAAGACTCAGCAGTCTCTGCGCAAGCGGAGGTCACGCGGGCCCCGGCGTTGCACAACGCCGGGGCCCTGCGCGTCCCTCAAGGGGCGCGGGGCTGTATCGATATGCGGCTCCGCCGCGTGGGCGCGACAAGTCACGACGCACCCGCGCCCGCCGGACGGCAGAAGCTCCCCACTACGTGGGCTCACGGCCTCCCCGCCGGAGGCACAAGGCACACTCAAGCCCCCGCCCGCGATGTCACCCCCGCTCCGTAGACTGGGCACCGTGACCCACCCCAGCGACGACCAGCCCGACCCCTTCGACTCCTTCGACGAGATCGTCGAGGCCGAGACCGACCGCGACCCCGACCTCGCGGTCATCGAGGCCGGCAGCCGCACCCTGCGCACCCAGGGCGGCCGGCCGCAGGCCGACGTACCCGCGCGCCCCGAGGACCCCGAGGTCGACAAGGCCCTGCGCGAGGTCGAGGCGGACCTCGCCACCCGCTGGGGCGAGACCAAGCTGGAGCCCTCCGTCAGCCGTATCGCCGCGCTGATGGACGTCCTGGGCGAGCCGCAGCGGTCGTACCCGTCGATCCACATCACGGGCACCAACGGCAAGACGTCGACGGCCCGCATGATCGAGGCCCTGCTCGGCGCCTTCGAACTGCGCACCGGCCGCTACACCTCCCCGCACGTGCAGTCGATCACCGAGCGCATCAGCCTGGACGGCGCCCCGATCCAGGCCGAGCGGTTCATCGAGACGTACAACGACATCAAGCCGTACGTCGAGATGGTCGACGCCCAGCAGGAGTACCGGCTCTCCTTCTTCGAGGTCCTCACCGGCATGGCCTACGCCGCCTTCGCGGACGCGCCGGTCGACGTGGCGGTCGTCGAGGTCGGCATGGGCGGCTCCTGGGACGCCACCAACGTCATCGACGGGGACGTGGCCGTCGTGACGCCGATCGACCTCGACCACACCGACCGGCTGGGCGAGACGCCCGCCGAGATCGCGGGGGAGAAGGCCGGCATCATCAAGCAGGACGCCGGTGTGATCATGGCCCAGCAGCCGGTCGACGCGGCGCAGGTGCTGCTGAAGAAGGCCGTCGAGGTGGACGCCACGGTCGCCCGTGAGGGCCTCGAGTTCGGCGTCGTCTCCCGGCAGGTCGCCGTCGGCGGCCAGATGCTCACCCTGCGCGGGCTGGGCGGTGAGTACCAGGAGGTGTACCTGCCGCTGCACGGCGCGCACATGGCGCACAACGCCGCCGTGGCGCTCGCCGCGGTCGAGGCGTTCTTCGGCGTCGGGGCGCTGCGGGCCGAGCCGCTGGACATCGACACCGTGCGCAAGGCGTTCGCGGCCGTGTCCTCGCCGGGCCGGCTGGAGGTCGTGCGCCGCTCGCCGACCGTCGTGCTGGACGCCGCCCACAACCCCGCGGGCGCCCGGGTGACCGCCGAGGCGATCGGGGAGGCCTTCGACTTCAGCCGGCTCATCGGTGTGGTCGGGGCGAGCGGCGACAAGAACGTGCGCGGGCTGCTGGAGGCGTTCGAGCCGGTCTTCGCGGAGATCGTCGTCACGCAGAACTCCAGCCATCGCGCGATGGACGCCGACGAACTGGCCGCGATCGCCGTGGAGGTCTTCGGCGAGGAGCGCGTCCAGGTCGAGCCGCGGCTGCCCGACGCTCTGGAGGCCGCGATCACGCTGGCCGAGGAGGAGGGCGAGTTCGCCGGCGGTGGCGTCCTGGTCACCGGTTCCGTCATCACGGTGGGCGAGGCCCGCCTGCTCCTGGGGAAGGGCTGAACCCTCCGATGCGTACGCTGTGCTCCTCGACCCTGATCGGCGAGTTCTTCGTGATCGGCTTCGCCGCTCTGGTCGCGATGAAGGACCCGGACCTGTCCATGGCGACGGTCTGGACGGTCAGTGGTACTGCCATGCTCCTCAGCCTGCTGCTGTGCGGCCTGGTGACCCGGCCGGGCGGCGTCGCCCTCGGCTGGGCGCTCCAGCTCGGGCTGATCGCCTCCGGCTTCTTCGTCCCGCTGATGTACGTCCTGGGCCTGATGTTCGCGGCCCTGTGGTGGGCGTCGGTGCACTTCGGCCGGAAGGTCGACGAGGCGAAGGCGCGGTTCGCGGCGGAGGGCGGACCCTCCCAGCCTGACGCTGCGTAACGGGCGCGGGGGTGCGCCCTGTAGCCTCGTGACACCGCACACCTGTAGGTATGAAGGAGTCCCGTCGTGACCCAGCGCACCCTCGTCCTCCTCAAGCCGGACGCCGTCCGTCGCGGCCTGACCGGCGAGATCATCAGCCGTATCGAGCGCAAGGCCGGCTGGTCGATCACCGCGCTGGAGCAGCGGAACCTGGAGCGGGCCACGCTGGAGACGCACTACGCGGAGCACGTCGGCCGCCCCTTCTACGAGCCGCTGGTCGAGTTCATGCTGTCCGGTCCGGTCGTCGCCCTGATCGTCGAGGGTGAGCGGGTCATCGAGGGCGTGCGCCAGCTGGCCGGTCCGACCGACCCGATCGCCGCCGCGCCCGGCTCCATCCGGGGCGATTTCGGTGTGATCGTCCGGGAGAACCTGATCCACGCGTCCGACTCCGAGGAGTCCGCCGAGCGCGAGGTCAAGATCTTCTTCCCCGGGCGCGCGTAACGGCGTACTCTTCGCCGCAAGCCGCTTGGAAAGTCCGGGGCGACGCCCCGGACTTTTCTGGCATGGGGGCGGCGATCGAGGGAACGAGAGTCCCCGAACGCCCGTCTCCAGAAGCGAACCCGCACATCATCTGCTGACAATGGCAATGACCCTCACGCAGGGTCCGTGAAAGCGCGTCTACGATGGAAGCACTTCACGTCACAGCACCCACCGTGCCGACCTGACAAGCCCTCAAAAGCCAGCGGGAAGGCCAGACGAATCCTGATGGGGAACTCAATGTCGTTCATCGGCCGTGACATGGCTGTCGACCTCGGGACCGCCAACACGCTGGTGTACGTCAGGGGTCGCGGGATCGTACTCAACGAGCCGTCCGTCGTCGCGATCAACACCAACACCGGTGGCATCCTCGCGGTCGGCGCCGAAGCGAAGAAGATGATCGGCCGTACGCCCGGCAACATCGTCGCCGTGCGGCCGCTGAAGGACGGCGTGATCGCCGACTTCGAGATCACCGAGCGGATGCTCCGCTACTTCATCCTGAAGATCCACAAGCGGCGGTATCTGGCCCGGCCGCGGGTCGTCGTCTGTGTGCCCTCGGGCATCACGGGCGTCGAGCGCCGCGCCGTCATCGAGGCGTCGTCCCAGGCCGGCGCCCGTCAGGTGCACATCATCGAGGAGCCCATGGCCGCGGCCATCGGTTCCGGCCTGCCGGTCCACGAGGCCACGGGCAACATGGTGGTGGACATCGGCGGCGGCACCACGGAGGTCGCGGTCATCTCCCTCGGCGGCATCGTCACCGCCCAGTCGATCCGGGTCGCGGGCGACGAGCTGGACAACGCGATCATCCAGCACATCAAGAAGGAGTACTCCCTTCTGCTGGGCGAGCGCACGGCCGAACAGATCAAGATCACGATCGGTTCGGCGTACGACCTCGACGCCGACGAGCACACCGAGATCCGCGGCCGGGACCTCGTCTCCGGGCTGCCCAAGACCGTCGTCATCTCCGCCGCCGAAGTGCGCAAGGCGATCGAGGAACCCGTCAACGCCATCGTCGACGCCGTGAAGACGACGCTGGACAAGTGCCCGCCGGAGCTCTCCGGCGACATCATGGACCGCGGAATCGTTCTGACCGGCGGCGGAGCCCTGCTGCGCGGGCTGGACGAGCGGCTGCGCCGGGAGACCGGTATGCCGATCCACATCGCCGAGGACCCGCTGGACAGCGTGGCGCTCGGTTCCGGAAAGTGCGTCGAGGAGTTCGAGGCGCTCCAGCAGGTTCTGGACGCCCAGCCGCGCAGATGACGTAACTCTTCGATTCCGCCGTACGAGATGATCTCCTCTCGTACGGCGGATCGTTGATATAGAGGCATAAGCTGCCACAAAACGAGCCCCTCGGATTTCCCCAGGGGCTACCCGAATTCCGATCGAGGAAGGGCACGGCCGCCGCACGTGAGGGACACACGAGAGAGCCGGCTGCTCCTGGTGCTGCTGGTTGCCATCGCGTTCGCACTGATCACGGTGGACATCCGTGGTGGGGAGGACTCGCCGGTCGACGGTGCCCGCCAGGCCGCGGCCTCCGTCTTCGGCCCGATCGAGAACGGCGTCGCCTCCGCGGTCGACCCGGTCGGCAACGCCGTCGCCGCCGTCCGCGACTCCGGTGAACGCCACGACCGCGTCGCCGCACTGGAGAAGGAGAACGCCGCGCTCAAGGCCCGGCTCGGCTCCGACGACCGCAACCGCAGCCGGCTGCGCCAGCTCGACCGCATGCTGAAGGTGGCCGGCGAGGGTCAGTACGGCATCAAGGGCGCCGAGGTCATCGCGATAGGAGCGGCCCAGGGCTTCTCCTGGACCATCACTATCGACATCGGCGCCAACGACGGCATCAGGCGCGACATGACCGTCCTCAACGGCGACGGCCTCGTCGGCCGCGTCACCACGGTCGGCCCCGACGCCTCGACCGTGCTGCTCGCCAACGACCCCGACTTCACCGTCGGCACCCGTATGGAGGGCTCCGACGAACTCGGCTTCGCCTCCGGACAGGGCGACCGCCCGCTGCGCGTCGAACTGCTCAACGGCAAGGCCGAGATCAAGAAGGGCGACCGCCTGGTCACCTTCGGCTCCCAGGCCGACCGGCCCTTCGTGCCCGGCGTACCCGTCGGCGTGGTCTCCCGCGTCGACCCCTCAGGCGGCGGCCTGACCCGCACCCTGTACGTCACGCCGTACGTCGGCTTCACCAAGCTCGACATCGTCGGCGTCGTCGTCCAGGCACCCGTAAAGGATCCGCGCGACACCGTGCTCCCGGCCAAGCCCAGGCCCACCCCGACGCCGACCGTGACGGTGACCGTCACGCCGTCCGCGCCGGCCGACGGCCAGTTCCAGCAAGAGCAGCAGCAGTAGGGGAGCTGAACTCGATGCGTTTCAACCGGATCCTGCTCTCCGTCACCCTGGTCGTCGTCGCCCTGGTCCTCCAGGTCAGCGTGCTGGCCCGGCTGCACCTCCCGGGCGCGGTGCCCGACCTGGTGCTGCTCACCGTCCTCGGCCTGGCACTGGTCTACGGCCATGTCGGCGGCGCCCTCGTCGGCTTCGGCGCCGGACTGCTCTCCGACCTCGCCCCGCCCGCCGACCACGCGGTCGGCCGCTACGCGCTCGTGCTGTGCGTCATCGGCTATCTGGCGGGCCTGGTCAGGCCCGAGAACGGCCGGCTGAAGTCGGCGACCGGCCCGCTGGCCGTCGTCGCCGTCGCCGCCGTCGGCACGACCCTGCTGTACGCCGGTGTCGGCGCCCTCGTCGGCGACACCGCGGCCCGCCATGTGGGCCTGCCCAGCCTGCTGTTCACCGCCGCGCTGTACGACCTGCTGCTGGCGCCCTTCGTGGTGCCGGGCGTCATGGCGCTGGCCCGCCGGGCGGACAACGACCCGCTCGTCGAGTCGGGCTCGGGCACGAAGTCGGCGGACATCTCCTCCGGCTGGCTGTCCTCCGGCACCGGGCTGCGGATCGGCAGCCAGCGCGGGGGACTCGGCGGCCTCAAGGTGAAGGCGGCCCGCGCCCGCACGGCACGCGCCGGGCGCATCAAGGGGGTCAAGCGGCTGTGAGCACGGCGGAGTTCACCCGGACGGGGGAACCGGGCCGGAACCGCGGCGCGGGGGCCTTTCGTTCATCACTCGTGAGCGGGCCGGGGCCGGTGGTGCAGGGGCCCGGGCCGGTGGCCTTCGGGCTCGGACCGGTGTCCGTGGTTCGCGGACCGGTGTCCGTGGTGCGCGGGCCGGTTCCCGGCGGCCGCAGACCGTCGTCGCCCGTCCGCACATACGCACCCGTTGTCGTCGCACCGGCTTTCGCGCACGCAGCCTTCGCGCACGCAGCCTTCGCGCACGCAGCCTGAGAGGGGGAGGCAGCAGTGACCAACATTCCCGAGACCGGGCGGACCCCACGTGTCCAGATCCGGCTCGTCGTCATCCAGATCCTCGTCCTCTCGCTGCTCGGCACGCTCGGCGGGCGCCTGTGGTACCTCCAGATCCGGGAGGGCGAGGCCTACGCCAAGGAGGCCTCCGGGAACCACGTCCAGCAGGTCGTCCAGCCCGCCGTGCGCGGCTCGATCCTGGACGCGCGCGGCGTTCCCCTCGCGGACAACGAGACCCGGCTGGTCGTCTCCGCCTCCCGCACCGAGCTGCTGAAGATGCCCGACGACGGCGACGCCGTCCTCACCAAGCTCGCGGGCGTGCTCGGCATGCGGCCGAAGGAGGTCAAGGAGAAGGTCCGGCTGTGCGACTCCGAGACCCCGCAGCCCTGCTGGAACGGCTCGCCGTACCAGCCGATCCCCATCACCGACGAGGCCACCGCGCGCCAGGCCCTGCAGATCCGTGAGCGCGCCGAGGACTTCCCCGGCATCACCGCGGAGCCGCAGGCCGTCCGCCGCTACCCGGCGCCGGGCAAGTCCAACACCGCGCAGGTGCTCGGCTACCTCTCTCCGGTCACCGACGAGGAGATCCAGGAGGCCGAGGACACCGACTCGCCGTTCCTGCGCTCCGACCAGGTCGGCCGCTCCGGACTGGAGCGGCAGTACGACAAGGCGCTGCGCGGCAAGGCGGGCGTCACCCGCTACGAGGTCGACAACCTCGGCCGGGTCATCGGCCAGGCCGAGGCGGACCCCGCCCAGGCTGGTTCCCACCTGGTCACCAGCATCGACGCCCGGGTGCAGCGCGTCGCCGAGTTCGAGCTCAACGAGGCGATGAAGGCGGCCCGTCTGGAGTGGGACCGCAACACCCAGGAGCGCTACAAGGCGGACGCGGGCGCGATCGTGGTGATGGAGTCCAGGACCGGCCGGATCGTCGCCATGGCGTCCAACCCGACCTACGACCCCAACGCCTGGGTCGGCGGCATCTCCGCCAAGGACTACGGGCGGCTGACCGGGAAGAACTCCAACTACCCCCTGCTCAACCGGGCCATCCAGGGCCAGGCGGCGCCCGGCTCCGTCTTCAAGGTGGTCTCCACGGCCGCCGCCGTCCAGGCCGGCTACGACTTCGACGGCCGCTACAACTGCTCCAGCTCCTACTCCGTCGGCGGCCAGGTCTTCAAGAACTTCGAGTCCCAGAACCACGGCCCGATCGACCTCGGCCGGGCCCTGGAGGTCTCCTGCGACACCGTCTACTACCAGCTGGCCCACGCCCAGTGGCAGAAGGACGGCGGCATCGACCCGAAGAAGAAGCCCAGCGACTGGTTCTTCCGGGCCGCCCACCAGTTCGGCCTGGGCGAGGAGACCGGTGTCGACCTGCCCAACGAGGTCACCGGCCGCGTCCCGGACCGCCAGTGGAAGCAGGACTACTGGAAGGCCAACAAGGACGCCTGGTGCAAGACCGGCAAGAAGGACGGCGACTACGTCGAGCGCATCTCCTACGAGAACTGCCTCGAGGGCAACAAGATGCGCGCCGGTGACGAGATCAACTACTCCATCGGCCAGGGCGACACCCTTGTGACGCCGATCCAGATGGCGACGATCTACGCGGCCATCTCCAACGGCGGCACGCTGTACGACCCGACGGTCGGCAAGGCGGTCATCAGCGCCGACGGCAGCAAGGTCACCCCGATCAAGCCCAAGTCGCACGGCAAGCTGCCGGTGAACAAGGCGACGCTGGCTCAGATGGACGAGGCCCTCGCCGGCGTGGCCACGCGCGGTACGGCGGCCTGGCGGTTCGGCGGCTGGCCGCAGGACAAGATCGCGATGCACGCCAAGACGGGTACGGCCGAGGTCTACGGCAAGCAGACGACCTCCTGGTTCGCCACGTACACCAAGGACTACTCGATCGTGATGACGATCTCCCAGGGTGGTACGGGTTCCGGGGCCTCCGGACCGGCCGTGCGCAACGTGTACGACGCGCTGTACGGCATCTCCGACGACGGCGTCATCAGCAAGAAGAACGCGCTGCTGCCGACCCCGCAGCAGAACCTGCCGACGATCCGCTCGGACGGCTCGATCACCGCGCCGAAGGTGTCCAAGGACCCGGCGAAGGACCAGCAGAAGTTCCAGAAGCCCGCCGAGCAGACGGTGGAGACGGTCGCCGCGAACCCGGACGACGCCACCGGCACGGCGGACGGACAGCAGCCGGCGACCGTGGCCTCCCCGGAGACCGTCAACCGCGAGACACGGCGTCGGCGGACCCGCCGCCCCGGCCGGAGGAAGTGCTCATGACCGGCGCCAACAGCTTCCAGGTCTCCGGCTACGGACCCGAGCGGGCCGGCTGGACGCGGCTGCTCGCCCGCGACTCGCTCGCCCGCCGGCTGGACTGGCCGATACTGCTGGCCGCGATCGCGCTCTCGCTGATCGGCTCGTTGCTGGTCTTCTCGGCCACCCGCAACCGCACCGAGATCAACCAGGGCGACCAGTACTACTTCCTGATCCGGCACCTCATGAACACCGGCATCGGGTTCGCCCTGATGCTCGGCACGGTCTGGCTCGGCCACCGCACCCTGCGCACGGCCGTGCCCGTCCTGTACGGCGCCTCGGTGTTCCTGATCCTGCTGGTGCTCACCCCGCTGGGCTCCACGGTCAACGGCGCGCACTCCTGGATCGTGCTCGGCGGCGGCTTCTCCCTCCAGCCCTCGGAGTTCGTGAAGATCACGATCATCCTGGGCATGGCGATGCTGCTGGCGGCGAGAGTCGACGCGGGCGACAAGCCCTACCCCGACCACCGCACGGTGCTCCAGGCCCTCGGCCTGGCCGCGGTGCCGATGCTGGTCGTGCTGCTGATGCCCGACCTCGGCTCGGTCATGGTCATGGTGATCATCGTGCTGGGCGTGCTGCTGGCCTCCGGCGCCTCCAACCGCTGGGTGTTCGGCCTGCTGGGCACGGGCACCCTGGGCGCCCTGGCGATCTGGCAGCTCGGCGTCCTCGACGAGTACCAGATCAACCGGTTCGCCGCGTTCGCCAACCCCGAGCTCGACCCGGCGGGCGTCGGCTACAACACCAACCAGGCGCGGATCGCCATCGGTTCCGGCGGTCTGACCGGCTCCGGCCTCTTCCACGGCTCGCAGACCACCGGCCAGTTCGTGCCCGAGCAGCAGACCGACTTCGTGTTCACGGTCGCGGGCGAGGAGCTGGGCTTCGTCGGCGGCGGCCTGATCATCGTGCTGCTCGGCGTGGTGCTGTGGCGGGCCTGCCGGATCGCCCGGGAGACGACCGAGCTGTACGGCACGATCGTGGCGGCGGGGATCGTGGCCTGGTTCGCCTTCCAGGCCTTCGAGAACATCGGCATGACCCTCGGGATCATGCCCGTCACCGGTCTGCCGCTGCCGTTCGTGTCGTACGGAGGCTCGTCGATGTTCGCGGTGTGGGTGGCGGTCGGGCTGTTGCAGTCCATCCGGGTGCAGAGACCGTTGTCGGCGTAAGGGGCCGTCACCTTCCGTTTCCCCGGCGTTTCGGGGCCTGTTGTGCCCTGTTGTCCGGCCGCGCCGGGCACTAGATTCAGGTCATGGCGGACACAAAGCGCGAGATCGAGCGGAAGTACGAATCCGACGACAGTGGCCTGCCCGACCTGACCGGCGTCGCCGGTGTCGCGGCCGTGGTGGACAAAGGTGTCGCGCACCTGGACGCCACCTACTACGACACGGCCGACGAACGGCTGAACGCGGCGTCGATCACGCTGCGCCGGCGCACCGGCGGCTCCGACGCGGGCTGGCATCTGAAGTTCCCCGTGGCGCCGGGGGTGCGCGACGAGATCCGGGCCCCGCTCGCCGACACCGTGCCCCGTGTCCTCGCCGGGCTGCTGCGCTCGCGGGTGCGCGACGCCGAGCTGGAGCCGGTGATCCGGCTGCGCTCCGACCGGGACGTGCGCGAGCTGACCGACGCCGAGGGGCGGCTGCTGGCCGAGGTCAGCGTGGACGCCGTGCGCGCCGAGCGGCTCACCGCGGGCGGCGGCGAGGCCCAGTGGACCGAGATCGAGGTGGAACTCGCCGACGACGGTGACCCGGTCTTCCTCGACAAGGTGGAGAAGCGCCTGCGCAAGGCGGGCGTTCGGCCGTCGTCGTCCGCCTCGAAACTGGCCCGCGCGCTCGCCGAGACCGCTCCGAGGAGAAAGGGCCGGGCCAAGGGCGCGCGCAGAGCGGCCGAACCCGTCACGGCCGGCGATCACGTCCTGGCGTATCTGCGGGCCCAGCGCGCGGCGATCGTGGAGCTGGACCCCGCCGTACGGCGTGATGTGTACGACTCCGTGCACAGCATGCGGGTGGCCACCCGCAGGACGCGCAGCGCCTTCCGTTCCTTCGGTGCGGTCCTCGACCGTTCCGTCACCGACCCGATCGGCGACGAACTGAAGTGGCTCGCGGGGGAGCTGGGCGTCGACCGGGACCAGGAGGTGCTCACCGAGCGGATCACCGCCGCCCTCGGCGAACTGCCCCGCACGCTGCTCGCCGGGCCGGTGCGCGGGCGGCTGCGCACCTGGACCAACGCCCGGCGCGGCGGATCGCGGCGGCGGCTGATCGCCGTACTGGACGGGAAGCGGTATCTGGAGCTGCTCGGCACGCTGGATGTGCTGATCGCCGATCCGCCGCTGCTGAAGGCGGCGGCCGGGGCTCCGGGGAAGGTGATCGGCAAGGCCGTGCGCAAGGACCTCGCGAAGCTGTCCGTCCTCGTGGAGCAGGCCCTGGAGCTGCCGCCAGGCCACGACCGCGACCTCGCGCTGCACGAGGCGCGCAAGAAGGCGAAGCGCACCCGGTACTCGGCGGAGGCGGCCGTCCCCGCGCTCGGCGCGGACGCCGCGGGGCTGGTGAAGTCGATGAAGTCCCTCCAGAACCTCCTCGGCGACCACCAGGACAGCGTGATGGCCCGCGAGGCGCTGCGGGAACTGGCCGCGCAGGCGCAGGCGGCAGGGGAGAGCTCCTTCACCTACGGGGTGCTGTACGGGCGGGAGGAACTGCGGGCGGCGACCGACGAGGCGCGGCTGCCCGAGGCGTGGGCGGAGACGAAGGCGGGCGCCCGGGTCTGAGCGGGCCGGGGCGGGCCGGCGGGGGCCGGAGTACCGGGCGTCCTGACGGCCGGGGCGCGGGCCAGGAAGTGCGGACGTGCCGGGCCGGGGTGGCGGTCGCGTTAGGCTAGATGGTCACCCCTGTCAGTTCCGTCTGCTCACGAAGGTCCTCCGCGATGTCTGCCGAGTCGGTTTTCCCGCAGCTCGAAGCCCTGCTGCCGCATGTGCAGAAGCCGATCCAGTACGTGGGCGGCGAGCTCAATTCCACCGTCAAGGAGTGGGAGAGCTGTGACGTCCGCTGGGCGCTCATGTACCCCGACGCGTACGAGGTCGGGCTGCCCAACCAGGGCGTCATGATCCTCTACGAGGTGCTCAACGAACAGGAGGGCGTCCTCGCCGAGCGCACGTACAGCGTGTGGCCGGACCTGGAGGCGCTCATGCGTGAGCACGGGGTCCCGCAGTTCACCGTGGACAGCCACCGGCCGGTCGGCGCCTTCGACGTGTTCGGCCTGAGCTTCTCCACGGAGCTCGGCTACACCAACATGCTGACGGCGCTGGACCTGGCGGGCATCCCGCTGGAGTCGAAGGACCGCGGGATCGACGACCCGATCGTGCTGGCGGGCGGTCACGCGGCCTTCAACCCGGAGCCGGTCGCCGACTTCATCGACGCGGCGGTCATCGGCGACGGCGAGCAGGCCGTGCTCGACATGACGAGGATCATCCGCGAGTGGAAGGCGGAGGGCCGTCCCGGCGGCCGCGAGGAGGTCCTCCTCCGCCTCGCGAAGACGGGCGCGGTGTACATCCCGCGGTTCTACGACGTGGAGTACCTCCAGGACGGCCGGATCGCCCGTGTCGTGCCGAACCGCAGCGGTGTGCCGTGGCGGGTGTCCAAGCACACCGTCATGGACCTGGACGAGTGGCCGTACCCCAAGCAGCCGCTGGTGCCGCTGGCCGAGACGGTCCACGAGCGCATGTCGGTGGAGATCTTCCGCGGCTGCACCCGCGGCTGCCGCTTCTGCCAGGCGGGCATGATCACCCGTCCGGTGCGCGAGCGCTCCATCACGGGCATCGGCGAGATGGTGGAGAAGGGCCTGAAGGCGACCGGCTTCGAGGAGGTCGGCCTGCTGTCGCTGTCCTCCGCGGACCACTCGGAGATCGGCGAGGTCGCCAAGGGCCTGGCCGATCGCTACGAGGAGGACAAGATCGGCCTCTCGCTGCCCTCGACCCGCGTGGACGCCTTCAACGTCGACCTGGCCAACGAGCTGACCCGCAACGGCCGCCGCTCGGGCCTGACCTTCGCGCCCGAGGGCGGCTCCGAGCGCATGCGCAAGGTCATCAACAAGATGGTCTCCGAAGAGGACCTGATCAGGACGGTCGCGACGGCGTACGGCAACGGCTGGCGCCAGGTGAAGCTGTACTTCATGTGCGGCCTGCCCACCGAGACCGACGACGACGTCCTGCAGATCGCCGACATGGCGATGAACGTGATCGCCAAGGGCCGTGAGGTCTCCCGGTCGAACGACATCCGCTGCACGGTGTCGATCGGCGGTTTCGTGCCCAAGCCGCACACGCCCTTCCAGTGGGCGCCGCAGCTGTCGGCCGAGGAGACGGACGCGCGCCTCGAGAAGCTGCGCGACAAGATCCGCGGCGACAAGAAGTACGGCCGCTCGATCGGCTTCCGCTACCACGACGGCAAGCCCGGCATCGTCGAGGGCCTGCTCTCCCGCGGCGACCGCCGCATCGGCGCCGTCATCCGTGCGGTGTACGACGACGGCGGCCGCTTCGACGGCTGGCGCGAGCACTTCTCCTACGACCGCTGGATG
Source organism: Streptomyces sp. NPDC048600 (assembly GCF_055587025.1). Classification (NCBI taxonomy): domain Bacteria; kingdom Bacillati; phylum Actinomycetota; class Actinomycetes; order Kitasatosporales; family Streptomycetaceae; genus Streptomyces; species Streptomyces sp. NPDC048600. The sequence goes on from NZ_JBVJGZ010000006.1 coordinate 262,919, forward strand.
GCCTGCGCCGACAAGGCCCTGGAGCCCTTCGGCGTCGACGTCGACTGGTACACCACCCGCGAGCGGGCCTACGAGGAGGTCCTGCCCTGGGACCACCTCGACTCGGGCCTCGACAAGGACTGGCTCTGGGAGGACTGGCAGGACGCCCTCGACGAGACCGAGGTCGAGGACTGCCGCTGGACGCCCTGCTTCGACTGCGGTGTGTGCCCGGCCATGGACACGCACATCCAGATCGGCCCCACGGGCAAGCAGCTGCTCCCGCTCACGGTGAAGAACGCGGCGCCCGCCCCCAGCGGCGCGCACACCCACTGAGGCGGACGGAGACCAGAAAGGGGCCCTTCCCACGCGGGGAGGGCCCCTTTTCCCGTCCCCGCGCCGCTACGGGAGGCCCGCGCCGCTACGCGTGGCCCGGCAGGCGCCGCTACGGGTGGCCCGCGGTGGTCCGCCCGGCCGGCTCGGAGCGGGGCGCGCCGACGGACAGCTTGCCGCGGGCGAAGTCGCGGTTGGCGAGGACGCGTTCACGGTGCTCCCCGGGGAGCCTGCCGCCGTCCAGGAGCTGCTCGCAGGCCTCCAGGGACTCGCGGTAGGCGCCCGTCCAGTAGGCCGCCACGGCCAGTTCGTCCAGGGCCCGCCAGTCGTACCAGGCCTGTTCGACGAAGAGGATGTCGTCGGGCCGCGGGAGCTCCGCCGCGCGGCGCGCGAACAGATGGGCGAGTGGCCAGCGTTCGCCCTGGACGCGGCAGAAGTGGGCGAGTTCGCCGAGCGGTTCGGCCCGGGTCGGCCGGCACTCGTGGGCCTCCAGGAAGCGCGAGACGACTTCGGGCGGGCGGCGCCTGAGCGTCACGGCGAGACGGGCCGCGTAGAGGCGGGCGCAGAACGCCTCCTCGTCGAAGCCGTCCATGGCGGCGCGTCTGTCGTAGGCGGCGAGCGCCTTGGCCGGTTCCCCGGCGTCGCGCCAGCTCTGCGCGAGGTAGAAGGCGTAGCGGGCGTTCGTGGGTTCCCTGGCGAGGCCGTCCTTGAGGACCGCGGCGTCGCGCAGGTACTTCTGGCGGTCGCTGATTTGTGACCGTCCGCCGCCGCCCATGATGACCATGCGGACGCCGTCCAGGACGGCCCGGCTGAACGGCTCCTCGCACTCCAGGTACTCGTGCAGCACGCCGACGTACCGCCAGGGCAGGCGGGCCGACACCAGCGAGGGGCGCCGGTGGACGACCGGGCCGTGCCGCACCTGGAGGTCGTAGCAGTCGTGGGTCAGCTCCGGCAGGGTGAAGCCGGGGTCGGTCTCCAGCACGTCGTCGGCGTCGATGAACAGCAGATACCGGGCGCGGTCCCGGGCGCGTTCGATCGCCTCCGTGCGGGACAGGTCGAAGCCTCTCCACGGGCTCTCGTGGAGTGCTCCGGGCAGATCGGCGAGGGTGTCGCGGACGATCTCCTGGGTCCCGTCGGTCGAGCCGGTGTCAAGGACGGACCAGGTGTCGACGAGCGGGCGCACGGATTCCAGGCAGCGCCGGATCACATGGGCCTCGTCCTTGACGATCATATTGAGGCAGACCGTTTTCATGGCTTTTTCTTTTCTCCGGAGAAAAGGACCGGCCGGTGAATTTATCGGCCCCCGGTGGCCCGCACAAGCAACCACGGACGGCCCGGCGGGTATAAGTGGGGAGTTCCAGCCGTCGGACCGGAGTAATTCCTATGGTCATCACCCCGCAGCTTTCCCGTGAGGAATTCCGGTCCGCCGAGGCGGCCGGGTCCGCCGCACCTCGCGTCCCGCTCTGGCTGTGGCCGTGCGTCGCGGCCCTGGCCCTCGGTGGACTGGGGCTCACCGGCACCCTGCTCGGCCGCGACGAACTGGTCACGTGGGACATGGCCGGCCGGGACACCGGGCAGATCCTGGCCACCCTGCGCAACGTCGACGCCGTGCACGGCACGTATTACCTGTTGCTGCACGGGTGGGTGGAGCTGTTCGGGGATTCCGTCCTTTCGCTGCGGCTGCCGTCCCTCTTGGCCGTCGCCGCGACGGCGTCGGTCGTCGCTCTCCTCGGTGAGCGCCTCTTCGGATATCGGGCCGGAATTCTGGCGGGGCTGCTGCTCGCGCTCACACCGGCGGTGAGCCGCTACGGCCAGGAGGCCCGTTCGTACGCCCTGGTCGTGTTCGCCGTCGCCCTCGCCGGCCTTCTGCTGCTGCGGGCGCTGGACCGGCCGCGCAGCCCCTGGCGGTGGGCCGACTACGCCCTCGCGCTGGTCCTCACCGGGTTCCTCCACCTGATCGCGCTGTCCGTGGTGCTCGCCCACCTCTGGCCGCTCGCGGCCCGGCTGCGGCAGGACCGTTCCCTGTGGTGGCGGCCCGCCCTGGCGCTCACGGCGGTCGCCGCGTGCACCGCCCCGCTCGCCGTGCTGGGCAGGTCCCAGGCCGGACGCCAGCTGTACTGGGTGCCCGAGCCGGACGGCTGGGCGCTGCTCGCCCTGCCCGTGGAGCTCTTCGCCTCCGCCCTGGGCGCCGGAGCGCTCGTCGCCCTCGCCCTGCTGGCCCGCGCGCCCCGCAGGATGCCGCTGCTGCTCTGCGGAACCTGGATCCTGCTGCCCCCGGCCCTGGTCTGGGCGGCCTCCCACGGCGAGGTCTCCTACTTCCGGGGCGTCTACGTCCTCTTCACCCTCCCGGCCTGGGCCCTCCTGGCGGGCGCCGGGGCGGCCGGGGCCCTGCGCTCCTGGAAGGCGGCCGCGGCCCTGCTGTCGGCCCTCGCCCTGCTCACGGTCCCCGACCAGCGCGAGGTGCGGCGGCCCTTCGCGCACAACGCCCCCGTGCCGCTCGACTACGCGGCGGCCGCGGACCTGGTCGTGCGGCTGCACCGGCCCGGGGACGCCGTCGTCTACGACCGCGCGGACACCTGGCAGCTCGACGGGGGAGTGCGCTACTACCTGCCGCGCGACCTGAGGCTGCGTGACGTCTTCCTCGCGAGGACCCCCGCCGGGATCGACGACCTCTACACGGTCCAGTGCGCCGCTCCGGAGCGGTGCCTCGGGGACGAGGAGCGCGTCTGGCTGCTCACCGAGGGCACCGCGTTCCCCTTCGACGCCATCGACCCCGTCCAGGCGAGCGCCCTCCAGACCAGGTACTCCGTGGCCGAGAGCCGCCCGGTGACCGGGATGACGGTGAGTCTGCTGGTGCGCGGTGACACGGCAAGGGGTGCCCGGCAGCCGTGACGGCCGCCCGGACGCCCCTGTGCGTGACGCCGGGCTACGGGACGACGGTCCCGCCGTTCACGGCGCCGGGAGCCGGCTGCCGGTTCACGAGGATCCAGGCGTTGTCGGCGCAGTTGAGGGTTCGGTTGGAGACGACCACCGCGCACTGGGTCTCGTAGACCTGTCCCGCGGTGGTGACGACGTCGACCCGGACGTCCCCTTCGGGGGCACTGCCCAGGCTGTGCTGGACGATCGAGATCCCGCAGGCGTTCTGCGGGTAGTTCGGGTGGGTGCTGAGGTCGGTCCACAGGAACGGGTTGAGCGTGTCGCCGGTGAGGTCGCGGATGCCCGCGTAGGCGCGCGTGGGGTTGCTTCCGCTCAGGACGGCCCGGACCTCGAAGTTGTCGCTGTCCTGGCTGGCGTCGATGTCGGTGCAGGCGGCGGGGCCGGTGGCGCCCTGCGCGCCCGTCGCCCCGGTGGCACCCGTCGCCCCGGTGGCGCCCTGCGCGCCCGTCGCCCCGGTGGCACCCGTCGCCCCGGTGGCGCCCTGCGCGCCCGTGGCTCCCGTTGCTCCGGTGGCTCCGTTCTGGCCAGGGGTGCCCGTCGCGCCCGTGGCCCCGGTCGCTCCGGTCGCGCCCCTCGGGCCCGTGGCGCCGGTCGCGCCCTTGGCACCCTTCGCTCCGGTCGCGCCCTTGGCGCCCTTCGGGCCGGTGGCCCCGGTCGCGCCCTTGCACTTGTCGGTGGTCTCCGGCACCGCGGCCGACCGGTGCTTGTGGGGCTTGCAGTCGGTGCCGCCGGTGTACTCATGGGCGGCCGGTCTGCTGTCGGACACGGTCTGCGCGGCCACCGCGGTCGGCGCGACGACCGAGGCGGCCAGGACGAGGGTCAGGGAGGTCAGCATCCCGGCCTTCCGGAACCGCGCCCGGGCGAGCGGACCGAGCAGGGACGTCCTGTTGCGAGGACTCATGGACTTGCTCCTTGGCACGAAACGGTCCGGGGGCGTCCCGGACCTCCGGTGCGAGGGTGACCCGAGCACCTCGCGACAGCCGTCGTGTACACGGACAACGCGCCGTCAAATACGTAAAACGGTCTAGCGGGTTAATGCGGTCGTGCGGCCAGGACGTGACGGCATCGCAACCCCACGGCGTGAACCCGGGACGCGAGCCCGGGCGTCCTGACCGACATGGAGCCGCAGAAGTACCCCGAGCCCAGGCAGCCGGAAGGCTGCCTCGTCACCGCCGTCCGCCTGCCCGTGCGGATCGTCGTGCTCGTGCTCGTCGTCCCGGTGCGCATGGTGTGGGACGCCCTCGTCGTCGGCGGGCGGTTCCTGAACGACACCGTGCTCCGGCCCGTCGGCCGGGTGCTGCTGTGGCTCGGCCGGGCCGTGTTCGTCTGGCCGTTCGTGGGGCTGTGGCGGTACGTCCTGGTGCCGGTCGGCCAGGGCCTGGCCTGGCTGGGGCGGGTGCTGGTCGTGATCCCGGCGGGGTGGCTGTACCGGGTCGTACTGACCCCGGTCGGGCACGCCGTCGCCTGGGCCGTACGGGCCACGGGCGCGGGGATCACCTGGGTGCTGCGCGGGATCGGAGCAGGCCTCGCCTGGGTGCTGCGGGGCGTCGGGGCCGGGCTGAGCTGGGTGTACGCGTATGTGCTCGCACCGGTCGGGCGTGCGATCGCCTGGGTGGGCAAGTGGCTCGGCCTCGGGCTCGGGGCGCTCGCGCGCGGGGTGTCCGCCGTGCTGATCTGGCTGGTGCGGTACCTCGTGGTCGTGCCGTCCCTCTGGCTCTACCGCTGGGTGCTCACGCCCGTCGGGCACGCCGTCGCCTGGTGCGCCAAGGGCGTGTGGTGGGTGCTCACGGGGATCGTCAAGGGCGTCGGGTTCGTCCTGTACTGGATCACCCGGGTGCTGTTCGTGCTGCCCGCGCTCGGCCTGTGGCGGTACGTCCTCACGCCCGTCGGGCGGTTCCTGGCCGTCGTCGGCCGGGAGATCGGGGATGCGCTCGGGCACGCCTGGCGGGTGGCGGGGCACATCTCGCGGGCCGTCGGGCGGTTCCTCGCCACCCTCCTGCGATGGGTCTTCGTCGAGCCGGTCCGCTGGGTGTACCGGACGGTCCTCACTCCCGTCGGCCATGTCGTCCGCGACACCGTCTGGCGGCCCGCCGCCGAGGCCGCGCGCGGTGTCGGCCGGGCCACCCGGCAGGTGCTCGCGGCGGCGCGCGACTCCGCACGCCAGGCCCGCGCCGACTTCCGGCGGATGCTGTTCGGCGAACCCCGCGAGACGGCGCAGTCGGACCGGCGGGAACTCTCGGACGGCGGAGCGCGTAATCTAGAAAAGAGGGCCACACGCGAAATCTCCCCGCACACGCGGGGCTGATCCCGACCATCACACCGGGCAGGCGCTGGCCCGAGGATGCTCCCCGCGCACCTGCGGGGATCGTGCACGGAACGCGTAAGCAAGGAGAAGTTCCACTGGGCAAGCGACAGCCCGAAGGCCCGCCGCCGGCACCCGCGGTGCAGCGCATCCGACTGCGTTACACCAAGCGCGGCCGCCTGAGGTTCACCAGCCACCGCGACTTCCAGCGCGCCTTCGAGCGTGCGCTGCGCCGCGCCGAGGTCCCCATGGCCTATTCGGCCGGCTTCACGCCGCATCCGAAGGTGTCCTACGCCAATGCCGCACCCACCGGCACGGGCAGTGAGGCCGAGTATCTGGAGATCGCGCTCACCGCGGCGCGGGACCCGGAGAAGCTGCGCGCCCTGCTCGACGAGTCGCTGCCCCCGGGCCTCGACGTCGTCGACGCGGTCGAGGTCCGCACGTCGGGGCTCGCCGACCGGCTCACGGCCTCGGTCTGGGAGCTGCGCCTGGACGGCGTGGATCCCGAGGACGCGGGCCGCGCGGTGGCCGCCTTCATCGGGGCGGAGACCGTCGAGGTCCAGCGGATGACCAAGAACGGCGTCCGGACCTTCGACGCCCGCTCCGCGGTCGTCGGCCTGGAAAGCGTGGCCGACGGTACAGAAACGCACAGTTCGCCGGCTGATAGGCCGACCGACCAGCCCTGTGCGATACTGCGGCTGGTTGTTCGGCACGTGACGCCTGCCGTTCGACCCGACGACGTCCTGTCCGGTCTCCGCGCCGTGGCCGACCTGGCGCCGCCGGTCCCCGCAGCGGTGACCAGGCTGGCGCAGGGGCTGTTCGATGAAGAGACCGGCACGGTGACCGACCCGCTCGCACCCGACCGCGAGGCAGCAGCGGCCCAACCGGCCGCGGCGACTGCCGCCGCGAAGGAGCCTGCGTAAGGAAGTCCCGCGAAGGGACGGACGTCGAAAGCGCCGCCCTCGTACTCGGGAGCCACCTGGGTCGGGCAGCGCACCGACCACAAGACTTTCGCCAGGCCGTACGCGACAAGGCGTACGGAACCGGCGAGACAGGACACAGAGAGCTCCCGTGCGGCGCCCGCGCCCCGGACGGCGGCATACGCGCATCGCGCGAGCCGCGGACGTCACCGGCCATGTGCCGGACCATGCGCGGCGCCCGGGAGCCTGACGGGAGATACGCCCGCATGCTCGAACCGACCGAGCCCGTCGAGGGTTCCGAACCGAACACCCCCAGCGACACCCTGCCGCCGCGCCGTCGGCGCCGTGCCGCGTCGCGTCCGGCGGGTCCGCCGGTGGCCACCGCCGACACGCCCGGCGAGATCGTCGCTCCGGCCATACCGGACGAACCGGAGCCGGAGGCCGACACCGAGGCAGAGGCCGAGGTGCCCGCTGCTGAGGCGCCCGCCGTCGAGGAGGCCGCTCCGGCTCCGCGTACGCGTCGTCGTGCCACTCGCCGGGCCACGGCTCCCGCGGGTGCGCCCGAGGCGGCTGAGGCTGTGGTGGCGGAGACGCCTGCTGTGGCCGCCGAGGTTGCGGAGCCTGTCGCCGCTGAGGAAGCTGCCGTCGAGGAGGCCGCTCCGGCTCCGCGTACGCGTCGTCGTGCCACTCGCCGGGCCACAGCTCCCGCGGGTGCGCCCGAGGCGGCTGAGGCTGTGGTGGCGGAGACGCCTGCTGTGGCCGCCGAGGTCGCGGAGCCCGTTGCCGCCGAGGCGCCTGCCGCTGAGGAAGCCGCCGTCGAGGAGGCCGCCCCGGCTCCGCGTACGCGTCGTCGCGCCACTCGCCGGGCCACGGCTCCCGCCGGAGCACCTGAGGCCGCCGAGACCGCCGAGACCGTGGTGACCCCGGCCGTCGAGGAGACCGCCGCACCCGTCGCCCAGGCCGAGAACGGCCCCGAGGCAGAGACCGAGGACGCCGCCCCGCGTCGTACGCGCCGCCGCGCCACCCGACGCGTCACCGCGCCCGCCGAGAGCACCGAGACTCCGGCGGCCACCGAGCCGGCCGAGGCCGCCGCGCCCGCCGCACCCATCGAGGAGGCTCCCGTGCCGGAGTCCGCCGATCAGGCCCAGGAGGACGCCGCGCCGCGCCGCCGCCGTCGGGTCGTCCGCAAGGCCGCCACCGGGTTCTCCGAGCCCGAGCGCGCCGCCGGTGAGCCGGCCGCCGAGGAGGCCGCCGCCGAGCCCGAGTCGCCGCGCCGCCCCGCACGGCCCGCGGTCGCCCTGTTCCAGGCACCCGTGTTCGCCGAGCCGAAGTTCCAGACGCCCGAGCGGGCCGCCGCCGAAGCGGCCGCCGAGGCCGCGGAGGAGACCGGGACCACCGAGCCCGAGGAGCTCGCGGAGGAGCCCGCCGCCCCGCGCCGCAGGCGCCGCCGCCGGGCCACCGGCTTCGGTGAGGAGGCCGAGGCCCCCGCCGAGACCACCGAGCCCGCCGCCGTGCCCGCCGAGTCCGTCGAGCCCGCCGTCGACGAGGAGCCGGAGGAGGCCGACGAGGCCGCCGAGGGCGAGGACGACACCGAGGAGCCCGGTTCGCGCCGTCGTCGCCGCCGCGGTGGCCGCCGTCGCCGCCGGGGCGAGTCCGCGGACGCCGAGGCGGGCGAGTCCGCCGACGGCGAGGAGTTCGCCGCCGCGCAGGCCGAGCAGGACGCCGAGGACACCGCCGAGCAGGAGGAAGAGGACGCCGAGGACGCCGAGGACGGCGGCTCCAGCTCCTCCAGCCGCCGTCGCCGCCGGCGCCGCCGCCGCGCCGGGGACAGCTCCGCCGACGCCGAGCCCGGCGAGGGCGACCCGGAGCGCACCGTCGTCAAGGTCCGCGAGCCGCGCAAGGCCGCCGAGCCGTCCGACGAGGTGCAGTCCATCAAGGGCTCGACCCGTCTGGAGGCCAAGAAGCAGCGCCGCCGCGAGGGCCGCGAGCAGGGCCGCCGCCGGGTGCCGATCATCACCGAGGCCGAGTTCCTCGCCCGCCGCGAGGCCGTCGAGCGCGTGATGGTCGTCCGCCAGCAGGGCGACCGCACCCAGATCGGCGTCCTCGAGGACAACGTGCTCGTCGAGCACTACGTCAACAAGGAGCAGTCGACCTCGTACGTCGGCAACGTCTACCTGGGCAAGGTCCAGAACGTGCTGCCGTCGATGGAGGCCGCCTTCATCGACATCGGCAAGGGCCGCAACGCAGTCCTGTACGCCGGTGAGGTCAACTTCGAGGCGCTCGGCATGGCCAACGGGCCGCGCCGTATCGAGTCCGCGCTGAAGTCCGGCCAGTCCGTGCTGGTCCAGGTCACCAAGGACCCGATCGGGCACAAGGGCGCGCGTCTGACCTCGCAGGTCTCGCTGCCCGGCCGCTACCTGGTCTACGTGCCCGAGGGCTCGATGACCGGCATCAGCCGCAAGCTGCCCGACACCGAGCGCGCGCGTCTGAAGACCATCCTCAAGAAGATCGTCCCCGAGGACGCGGGCGTCATCGTGCGCACCGCCGCCGAGGGCGCGAGCGAGGACGAGCTGCGCCGTGACGTCGAGCGGCTCCAGGCGCAGTGGGAGGAGATCAAGAAGAAGGCGAAGAGCGGCAACGCCCCGACCCTTCTGTACGGCGAGCCGGACATGACCGTCCGCGTCGTGCGCGACATCTTCAACGAGGACTTCTCCAAGGTCATCGTCAGCGGTGACGAGGCCTGGTCGACGATCCACGGCTATGTCTCGCACGTGGCCCCGGACCTCGCCGACCGGCTGTCCCGCTGGACCTCCGAGGTCGACGTCTTCGCGACGTACCGCATCGACGAGCAGCTCGCCAAGGCGCTGGACCGCAAGGTCTGGCTGCCCAGCGGCGGTTCGCTGGTGATCGACAAGACCGAGGCCATGATCGTGGTCGACGTCAACACCGGAAAGTTCACCGGCCAGGGCGGCAACCTCGAAGAGACCGTGACCAGGAACAACCTGGAGGCGGCCGAGGAGATCGTGCGCCAGCTGCGGCTGCGCGACCTCGGCGGCATCGTGGTCATCGACTTCATCGACATGGTCCTGGAGTCCAACCGCGACCTGGTGCTGCGCCGTCTGCTGGAGTGCCTGGGCCGCGACCGCACCAAGCACCAGGTGGCCGAGGTGACCTCGCTGGGCCTGGTGCAGATGACCCGCAAGCGGGTCGGCCAGGGCCTGCTGGAGTCGTTCTCGGAGACCTGCGTCCACTGCAACGGCCGCGGTGTCATCGTGCACATGGACCAGGCGACCGCGGCCGGGGGCGGCGGCAAGCGCCGCAAGCGTGCCCGCGCCGGCGGTGCCGACCACGAGCACGAGCACGAGACCGTGGCGGCCGAGCCCGCGGTGACCGCCGAGCAGGAGGCGGAGTCCGAGGCCGAGATCGTCGCGGAGGTGGCCGAGCCGGTCGCGCTGCCCGCGCCCGACTTCGCGCCGGACGAGGAGCTGTACAGCAGCGTCGCCGAGGCGGAGGCAGCGGTGTCCCGTGGCCGTTCGCGCCGCCGGGCGGGCCGCCGGGCCTCGGCTCCGGCCGGTGCGCCCAGGGCTGAGGCCGCCGCCGAGCCCGTGGCCGCCGTGCCCACCGCTCAGCAGGTGACGGTCGCCGAGGAGATCGCGCGTCCGGTGCGGACGGAGTCCGCCGCCGAGATCCAGGCCGAGCCGGCCGCCGTCGAGGACCCGGTCCGCCACGCGGCGCCGGTCGCCGAGGAGGCCGCGCCCAAGGGCCGTACCCGCCGTCGGGCCACCCGCAAGGTGTCCGCGCCGGCCGGTTCGCCCGCGGGTGCGGAGGCCGCGGTCGTGACGGTCACCGAGCAGGTCGCGCCGGTCGCCGCCGAGCCGGAGGCCCCCGTGGCCGCCGAGCCCGCCCCGGCCGCCGAGCCCGCCGCCGTCGTCGAGGCACCCGCCGAGAGCGCCGCCCCGGCCCGTCCGCGGCGTCGCGCCGTGCGCAAGGCCACCGCGCCGACCGCGTCGGAGGAGACGGCCGTGGTGGTCGTCCCCGCGACGGAGGGCCAGGCGCAGGAGGCTCCCGCGGCGGAGGCGGTCGTCGAGACCGTCGCCGAGGCGGCCGTCGAGGCCCCGGAGGCCGTCGAGGACGAGGCCGCCGAGGAGGCCGCTCCGGCCAAGAAGGCCGCCGCGCGCAAGACGGCCAAGAAGGTCACGGCGAAGAAGGCCGCCACCAAGAAGACGGCGGCCACCAAGAAGACCGCCGCCAAGAAGGTCACGGCGAAGAAGGCCGCGACCAAGAAGACGGCGGCCACGAAGAAGACCGCGTCGAAGAAGACCGCGGCGGCGCAGCAGACGCTGCCCACCGTCACGGCCTCCACCGACGAGGCCTGACCGTTCCCGGTCCCGGGGGGGGGGGGGGGGGGGGGGGGGGGGGGGGGGGGGGGGGGGGGGGGGGGGGGGGGGGGGGGGAGCGGGGGGGGGGGGGGGGGGGTGTGTTGGTTGCGCGTTA
>NZ_JBVJGZ010000006.1:273890-401045 GCF_055587025.1 Streptomyces sp. NPDC048600
CTTCCACGCCCCACAGGAAGGGGCTCGCCCTTTCCCGTCCCCCGGCCGCCGCCCCCCCCCCCCCCCCCCGGGACCACGGTTGCGAGGCGTGACCGAGCGCACGTCCACCGGGCCTGGCCCGGTTTGACCCTCTCGGCCACCGCCCCGTAACCTTGACCGTCGGCGTGTCCACTGAGCACGCCACATCCCCGTAAACCTCTTCCTCCCGAGCACACGGTGGTCGGGAGAGGTCGTCCGCGTCGTATGCCGGACGGCTGGCCTGCGGGGTGCCGTTCCGAGCGAAAGAGAGATCCGCGTGTACGCCATCGTGCGCAGCGGCGGTCGCCAGCACAAGGTTGCTGTCGGCGACGTCGTCGAGGTTGACAAGATTTCCACCGCCAATGTTGGCGACACGGTCGAGCTCTCGACCCTGCTCGTTGTCGACGGCGACTCCGTGACCAGCGACCCGTGGGTCCTGGCCGGGATCAAGGTCCAGGCCGAGGTCGTGGACCACCACAAGGGCCAGAAGATCGACATTCTGCGCTACAAGAACAAGACGGGCTACCGCCGTCGCCAGGGTCACCGTCAGCAGTACACGGCGATCAAGGTCACGTCCATCCCGACGGCCGCGAAGTAAAGAGGGACTGAGCAATGGCACACAAGAAGGGCGCATCGTCCACCCGGAACGGTCGCGACTCCAATGCCCAGCGGCTCGGCGTGAAGCGCTTCGGCGGTCAGGTCGTGAGCGCCGGTGAGATCCTGATCCGTCAGCGCGGCACCCACTTCCACCCGGGCTCGGGCGTCGGCCGTGGCGGCGACGACACGCTGTTCGCGCTCCAGGCCGGTGCGGTGGAGTTCGGTACCCACCGTGGCCGCAAGGTCGTGAACATCGTCCCGGTCGGCTGACCGGAACACTTTCGCGAGGCGGACCTCACTTCCCGGTCGGGAAGGCGGGTCCGCCTTTCGCGTGTTAAGCAGTAGACATCCCGTACGTACCAGGAGGCACCCACCATGACCACCTTCGTGGACCGCGTCGAGCTGCACGTCGCCGCGGGTAGCGGAGGTCACGGCTGTGCCTCCGTACACCGCGAGAAGTTCAAGCCGCTCGGCGGCCCGGACGGCGGCAACGGCGGCCGGGGCGGCGACATCGTCCTGACCGTCGACCAGTCGGTGACGACGCTGCTCGAGTACCACCACTCCCCGCACCGCAAGGCGACCAACGGCAAGCCCGGCGAGGGCGGCAACCGCTCCGGCAAGGACGGCCAGGACCTGGTCCTCGTCGTGCCGGACGGCACCGTCGTCCTGGACAAGGCGGGCAATGTGCTCGCCGACCTGGTGGGCCACGGCACCTCGTACGTCGCCGCCCAGGGCGGCCGCGGCGGCCTCGGCAACGCGGCGCTGGCCTCCGCCCGCCGCAAGGCGCCCGGCTTCGCGCTGCTCGGTGAGCCGGGCGACCTCCAGGACATCGTGCTGGAGCTCAAGACCGTCGCGGACGTGGCCCTGGTGGGCTACCCGAGCGCCGGCAAGTCCTCGCTGATCTCGGTGCTCTCGGCCGCCAAGCCGAAGATCGCGGACTACCCGTTCACCACGCTGGTCCCCAACCTCGGTGTGGTGACGGCCGGTTCGACCGTCTACACCATCGCCGACGTGCCCGGACTGATCCCGGGCGCCAGCCAGGGCAAGGGCCTGGGCCTGGAGTTCCTGCGCCATGTGGAGCGCTGCTCGGTGCTGGTGCATGTGCTGGACACCGCGACGCTGGAGTCGGACCGCGACCCGGTGTCCGACCTCGACATCATCGAGGCGGAGCTGAAGCAGTACGGCGGCCTGGACAACCGGCCGCGGATGGTCGTGCTGAACAAGATCGACGTGCCCGACGGCAAGGACCTCGCCGAGATGGTGCGGCCGGACCTGGAGGCGCGCGGCTACCGCGTCTTCGAGGTGTCGGCGGTGGCGCACCTCGGTCTGCGGGAGCTGTCGTTCGCGCTGGCCGACCTGGTCGCCAAGGCGCGTGCCGCGAAGCCGAAGGAGGAGGCGACCCGGATCGTCATCCGGCCCAAGGCCGTGGACGACGCGGGCTTCTCCGTCGTACGCGAGGACGTGGGCGGCGAGCCGCTGTTCCGGGTGCGCGGCGAGAAGCCCGAGCGCTGGGTCCGCCAGACCGACTTCAACAACGACGAGGCCGTCGGCTACCTCGCCGACCGGCTCAACCGCCTCGGTGTCGAGGACCAGCTGATGAAGGCGGGTGCCCGTTCGGGCGACGGCGTCGCCATCGGCCCCGAGGACAACGCGGTCGTCTTCGACTGGGAGCCGACGGTCACGGCGGGCGCGGAGATGCTCGGCCGGCGTGGCGAGGACCACCGTTTCGAGGCCCAGCGTCCGGCGGTCACGCGCCGTCGCGACAAGCAGGCCGAGCGGGACGAGGCTCAGCAGGAGTTCGACGACTTCGACCCGTTCTAAGCCTCACTCGTACTTCCGTTCGGGCGGTCCGCGTTTCTGCGTGGGCCGCCCGTTCTGTTGTGGGCGTGTTCTGCCGTGCGCCCGAATGGATCGGAATTCCGAGGTCCCGGCATTTGGAGAACATGTGCGGCCCGGCAACCCGGGGCGTGAAGATCTGTATACGTCGGTGACCGGGGTGGCGCGCTCCCACGGTGAACCGGACGCCCGAATGGCCCCCTCGTCGCATCCATGAAGCCCCCGGTGAGGACGCCGAGGTCCTGGTGCCCCAGGGGGTGTATGGTTTCGCCGATATCCGACGGAGTATCACGTCACGTAATCGAACATTTGCTGTGGAGTAACTCACAGCTAATTCATGTGTCCCGCTTGATCTGACTCGCTTGGAATGATCCCGACAATCACCGGGCGTACAAGGTGAATGACAGGTTGCCGACGCTTATGCTGTGAAGGACGTCCGCCTTGCATCGCGGTGACGGAAAGTGGGACAGTTTCCGCGTTCCGAGTCGTCCCGAGGTAGGTCATCTGTGTCTCAGCACCTAGCCAAGCCCCGAACCACCGCAGTGATCCTGGCCGGTGGCACTGGTCAGCGCGTGGGCCTGTCGATCCCCAAGCAGTTGCTGAAGATCGCCGGCAAGGCAGTCATCGAGCACACCCTGACCTCCTTCGAGAAGGCCGATTCCATCGACGACGTCATCGTGCTGATGGCGCCCGGCTATGTGCCCGACGTCGAGAAGATCGTCACCCGGGCCGGGTTCAGGAAGGTCCGCCGGATCATCGAGGGCGGCGCCACCCGCAACGAGACGACCGAGCGCGCCATCGAGGCGCTGAGCGAGGGGCTCGCCGAGGGCGAGGACGCGAACGTCCTGTTCCACGACGCCGTACGCCCGCTGCTCTCGCGGCGCGTCATCGACGACTGCGTGACCGCGCTCGAGCGCTACCAGGCCGTCGACGTCGCCATCCCGTCCGCGGACACCATCATCGTGACCCGCACGCACGGCGAGGACGGCGAGTTCATCACCGAGATCCCGGACCGATCCCGGCTGCGCCGGGGCCAGACGCCGCAGGCCTTCAAGCTGTCCACGATCCGGCACGCCTACGAGATCGCCGCGGGCGACCCGAACTTCCAGGCCACCGACGACTGCTCCGTCGTGCTGAAGTACCTGCCGGACGTCCCGATCCACGTCGTCGCGGGCGACGAGTACAACATGAAGGTCACCCAGCCGGTCGACGTCTTCATCGCCGACAAGCTCTTCCAGCTCGGCTCCACCGCCGCGCCCGACCGGATCGGCGAGGACGACTACCGCGCGCTGCTGACCGGCAAGACCGTCGTGGTCTTCGGCGGTTCCTACGGCATCGGGCACGACATCGCCCAGCTGGCCGAGTCCTACGGCGCCAAGGTGTACGCCCTCGGCCGCTCCACCACCGGCACGCACGTGGAGAACCCCGAGGAGGTCGACGACGCGCTGTCCCGGGCCTACGCCCAGACCGGGCGCATCGACCACGTGGTCAACACCGCGGGAGTCCTGCGCATCGGCAAACTCGCCGAGACGGACAACGCCACCATCCAGGAAGCACTCAAGGTCAACTACCTGGCACCGGTCCAGATCGCCCGATCAGCGTACAAATACCTCGCGGAAACCAACGGGCAGCTGCTGCTCTACACCTCCAGCAGTTACACCCGCGGCCGGGCCGAGTACAGCCTGTACTCCTCCACCAAGGCGGCCATGGTGAATCTCACCCAGGCGCTCGCCGACGAGTGGGCCGCCGACGGCGTACGGGTGAACTGCATCAACCCCGAGCGCACCGCAACGCCCATGCGTACCAAGGCTTTCGGGCAGGAGCCGGCGGAGAGCCTGCTGTCCTCCGAGGCCGTCGCCCGCACCTCGCTCGACGTGCTGCTCTCCGAGCTCACCGGGCATGTCATCGACGTCCGCCAGCAGGATCCGACGGCGGCCGCGGGACAGGCCTCCGGATTCGAGCAGGCGCTGGCCAGCGTCCTCGACCGTCAGGACGGCGTGGCATAATCGGGATCAATTAGCCTTCTGTCATTCAGGCCTCTGTGGATGTCCGTTCGGGGAGTATTCGCAGGGGCCTGAATCCGTAGATATCGGAAAAATGGCAACTCATGTTTTTCCGACTTTTACTTGGGCAGGCGGCACGGTCGATGGTTGCACGCTTTTCCACCACCGGTATCCGACAGAGCAGGTTCTCCGTGATATCCACCGCTATTCGCGTCGCCCGGGTCGGCAGCGCGGCCGAGCTGGCCGCGGCGGTCCTCCTGACGCTGGGCTTCCCGGCACTGATGGCGGCCGCGCTCGTCCCGAGCGTGCCCGCCTTCGTGGTCGCGGCCGTCGTGACGTACCTGGCGGACCACTATCTGCATCACAAGGGCAGCTACCTGATCAACCGCCTCAGCAAGGTGCGCGCGGGCGTCTCCATCCGCTTCCTGATCAGGGAGCTGCTCCTCGTCCTGCTGCTGGCCCGGCTCGGCCTGTCGGAGAGCATGGTCTTCTACAGCGCGGTCGCCTGCTTCACCGCGTTCTACGGCCTCCAGGCCCCGCACGGCGCGCTGATCACCCTGATCCGCAACCGTCGCCGGCTGCCCGTCGCCACCCGCAACGTCGACCTGGCCTCCCGCATCCGCATCCCCGACGCCCCGCCGCACGTCCTGCTGCACCGCTCCACGGAGAAGATGCTCCACCTCGACCTCTTCGCGGTCGTCGGGATACTGCTCACGGCCGGCACCGACAACGACGCCTTCGGCTGGACGGGCATCACCGTCACCCTCGCCCTGGGCCTCGCCTACGTCCTCGCCCTCGCGCCCTATGTGCGCGGCGACCGCATCCCGCCGAACGCCGAGAAGGTGCTCGCCGCCGTCGACGACTGGCTGCGTGCCTACCGGCCCGGGACCGTGCTCTACTTCTCCGGCTCCAAGGACTCCGCCTACCAGGTCAACATGTGGCTGGAGACCATGGAACAGTCGGACTCCGCCCCGCTGATCGTCCTGCGCGAGCGCACGATACTGGAGCGCCTCGCACCCACCACCGTGCCCGTGATCTGCGTGCCCGGCGGCGTCCACCTGATGAACATGGACCTGTCGACCGTACGGGTCGCGCTCTACGCGGCGAACGTCGGCAAGAACATCCACCTGCTGCGCGTACCGACCATGAAGCACGTCTTCATCGGCCACGGCGACAGCGACAAGCTCGCCAGCGTCAACCCCTTCAGCAAGGTCTACGACGAGGTGTGGACCGCCGGACGCGCCGGCCGTGACCGGTACGCCATCGCCGACGTCGGTGTCCGCGACGAGGACATCGTCGAGGTCGGCCGCCCGCAGCTGGCGCCGATCCGGACCTGGCAGGGCGTACCGGAGGACCGGATGCCCACCGTGCTCTACGCCCCGACCTGGGAGGGCTGGGACGACAACCCCGGCAACACCTCGCTCGTGCTGGCCGGCGAGAACATCGTGCGCGCGCTGGTCCGCGCCGACCCACCCGTCCGGGTCCTCTACAAGCCGCACCCCTTCACCGGCACCGTCAGCCCCGCCGCGAAGGCCGCCCACCAGCGCATCACCGCGTTGGTCGAGCAGGCCGCGGCCGAGCGCGCCGCCGCCGCGGCCCCGGCCCCCGCCGAACGCGCCCCCGATGCCGGCTCCGTCGGCCCCGCCGACCCGGACGGGCGTCTGCGGGCCCAGGAGGAACTGGCCCGCATCGAGGCCCGGCTGACCGAGCTGACCGGCTCCTCCGACTCCCACGACGAGGCCGAGGCCACCCGCGACGGAGTCGTCGACGTCGAGCGGCACCAGGAGATCGCCCGGCTGCGCGCCGAGTGGAACGACACGTACTGGCGCTCCTTCCCCGACTGGGAGCACCGGGTCGTCACCGGCGCCGAGCCGCATCTCTACGACTGCTTCAACACCTCCGACGCGATGGTCTCCGACATCTCCTCCGTCGTCTCCGACTTCATCGCCAGCGGCAAGCCGTACGCCGTCACGGACTCGGCCGGCATCGGCGCGGCGGAGTTCAAGCGGCAGAACACGGCGGTGCGCGCCGCGGTGATCCTTTCGAACGGCGCCGACGAGCTGGGCGAACTGCTCGACGCCGTCCGCGACCCGTCCGAGGACCCGCTCGCGGGGGAGCGCACGGAGCTCAAGCTGTATCTGATCGGGCCGGACGAGCCGAGGTCCATCGACCGGTTCAACGGCGCCGTCGCGGACCTCGCGCTGAAGGCCGAGACCCGCAACCTCGGGCAGTCGGCGCGGGCCGCGGCGGAGGCCGGCGCGGGGACGGATGCCGACCTGGCCGCGGACGTGGCGGTCGACGCCGTCGTCGACGCGGCCGCGGGCGCCGCCGCCGATGCCGCCGAGGACGCCGCCGGGGCGGGCACCGAGATGGCGGATGTGCTCCCCGGGCAGCACGAGACGAACCGGCCCGGGGCGGGGTGACCTGGGCGGTGGCACCGGGATGTGCGGCGGTGTCGTGACGGCCCGGGCCGCGGGGTGACCCGGGCGGTGGCGCGTGAGCCGTTCAGTGCTGCTTTCCCCGCGGTGACCGGGCCGGGGCGGTGATCCCGGGGGCTGGAATGCCCGCGCGTGTGTCGATCGTCTTCGCGTACATTGCGGGCGGACAGCCGTAAAGCGATGTGCAGCCATGCGAGGGGACGGAAGAGCGAGTGTCAGGGGCAAGGCAGGCCGTGCGCGAGGCCCACAGGATCGTCGTCAAGGTGGGTTCCTCGTCGCTGACGACGGCCTCCGGCGGACTCGACGCCGACCGGGTCGACGCGCTCGTGGACGTCCTGGCCAAGATCCGCAGCGGCGGGGAGAAGGAGATCGTCCTCGTCTCCTCCGGCGCCATCGCCGCCGGGCTCGCCCCGCTCGGGCTGCGCCGCCGCCCCAAGGACCTGGCCCGCCAGCAGGCCGCGGCGAGCGTCGGCCAGGGCCTGCTGGTCGCCCGCTACACCGCCTCCTGCGCCCGCTACGGCGTCCGTGTCGGCCAGGTGCTGCTCACCTCCGACGACATGAGCCGCCGCGCCCACCACCGCAACGCCTCCCGCACCCTCGACAAGCTCCTCGCGATGGGCGCCCTGCCGATCGTCAACGAGAACGACACCGTCGCCACGGACGAGATCCGCTTCGGCGACAACGACCGGCTCGCGGCACTCGTGGCCCACCTGGTGCGGGCCGACCTGCTGGTGCTGCTGTCCGACGTGGACGGCGTCTACGACGGGGACCCCAGCAAGCCCGGCACCTCCCGGATCGCCGAGGTGCGCGGTCCCGCCGACCTGGCGCATGTCGAGATCGGCAGCGCCGGCAAGGCCGGGGTCGGCACCGGCGGCATGGTCACCAAGATCGAGGCGGCCTCCATCGCCGCCGCGGCCGGCATCCCCGTCGTCCTGACCAGCGCCGTGCACGCCGCCGACGCCCTCACCGGCAAGGACACCGGCACCTACTTCCACCCCACCGGCAAGCGCTCCGCCGACCGGCTGCTCTGGCTCCAGCACGCCTCCGCCCCGCAGGGCGCGCTCGTCCTCGACGACGGGGCGGTGCGCGCGGTGGTCGAGCGCCGCAAGTCGCTGCTGCCCGCCGGTATCGCCGCCGTCGAGGGCGACTTCAGCGCGGGCGACCCCGTCGAGCTGCGCGACGGGCAGGGCCGCCCGGTCGCCCGCGGCCTGGTCAACTTCGACGCCAAGGAGATCCCCCGGCTGATCGGGCGTTCCACGCACGACCTCGCGGCCGAGCTGGGACCGGCGTACGAACGCGAGGTCGTACACAGGGACGACCTGGTCCTCCTCCTCCCGTAAAAGGCCCGAAACGTCCGCCCCCGGTGGGGGACGTTCCGTAAAACCGCCCCACAGAGGCTTGCGGCCTGCTCAACTTTGATTCAAGGACGTGTTCCGGGCGCACCTGTCCGTCCGGGCACGGCATGGGTCCGCTGGGGCTGCCGCTCGGTCGTTGCCGGGCGTCGTCCGGGCACTGCGGGAGAAGGAGGCCGTCGTGAGACGAGTGCGCCCTGGGGCGGCGGCGACCCGGGCGGCCGGCGAGGAGCGCGCCCTGACGAGTGTGGCGGCCGGCGAGCGGTACGAGACGGAGGAGCCGGCCGACCTGCCCCGGCTGTGGCACGTCACCCTCAGCGTCTCCGGCGAGGCGGCCCCTCTGAAGGAGGTGCGCCGGGCGCTGGAGCAGCTCGCGCACGACCACCCCTTCCTGCTGACCAGCCGGTACGCCGACGACCACGCCGAGATCCGGTACTGGGAGGAGGCCCGCGACCTGCACGACGCCGCGGCCGTCGCCCTGCGGCTGTGGGGCGAGCACCGGCAGACGGCGGGGCTCCCGCCCTGGGAGATCGTCGGCCTGGAGGTCATCGACCGCGCGACCTACCACCAGCGCGTCGCGGAGGGCTACGGCCCGCCTCCGGCGTCACCGGTGGGGGTGCATCCGTACTGAGGCCGGCGGCCCGGGCCGGGGACCTGGGCCGGGCCAGGGATCAGGCCTGACGGCCTGGGCCGGGCCGGGGGACTGGTCTGACGGTCCGGGCTGCGGCTGGGCCCGGGGGCCGGGCCGGGGCCGTCTCCCGGTGGTGGCGTCGGTGGGGAAAGGTGACGACGTCCCTGCCGCGATCCCCGCGTCGAGGGGCCGGTGTCCGCGCACTGGTACGTGTGTCTCGGGCTGTGGAACAAGCCGTGGGACGCCCCGCCCGTCGCACTACCCTTTCCGCATGACGACGCTCTCCCCGTACGACTCCATGTCCCCGGTCACCCAGGCCGCCTACCGGGCCAAGGCCGCCGCCGCCGACCTCGCCCCGCTGCCGCGGGCCACCAAGGACGACGCGCTGCTCGCCATCGCGGACGCGCTGGAGGTCCGTACGAGTGAGATCGTCGAGGCCAACGCCAAGGACGTGGCCAAAGCCCGCGAGGCCGGGACCAGCGAGTCCGTCGTGGACCGGCTCACCCTCACCCCCGAGCGGGTGCGCGCCATCGCCTCCGACGTGCGGGACGTCGTCGCCCTGCCCGACCCGGTCGGCGAGGTCGTCCGCGGCTCGACCCTGCCGAACGGCATCGACCTGCGCCAGGTCCGCGTCCCGCTCGGCGTCGTCGGCATCATCTACGAGGCCCGCCCCAACGTCACCGTCGACGCCGCCGCCCTCTGCCTGAAGTCCGGCAACGCGGTCCTGCTGCGCGGCTCCGCCTCCGCCTACGAGTCGAACCTCGCCCTCGTCCGGGTGATCCGCGACGCCGTCGGCGGTGCCGGGCTGCCCGCCGACGCCGTCCAGCTCGTGCCCGGCGAGAGCCGCGACAGCGTCCGTGAGCTGATGCGCGCCCGTGGCCTGGTCGACGTGCTCATCCCGCGCGGCGGCGCCTCCCTGATCCGGACGGTGGTGAGCGAGTCCACCGTTCCCGTGATCGAGACCGGCACCGGCAACTGCCACGTCTACGTCGACGCCCAGGCCGACATCGACACGGCCGTCGAGATCCTTGTCAACTCCAAGGCCCAGCGGGTCAGCGTCTGCAACGCCGCCGAGACCCTCCTCGTCCACCAGGACATCGCCCCCGAGTTCCTGCCCCGCGCCCTCGAAGCCCTCGCCGAGGCGGGCGTGACCGTGCACGCCGACGAGCGCGTACTGGCCTATGCCAAGGACTCCCGCGCGAACGTCGTGGAGGCCACGCCGGAGGACTGGGAGACCGAGTACCTGTCCTACGACATCGCCGCCGCGGTCGTGGACTCCCTCGACCGGGCCGTCGAGCACATCCGGCTGTGGACCTCCGGCCACACCGAGGCGATCGTCACCACCTCCCAGCAGGCCGCCCGCCGGTTCACCCAACTGGTCGACTCCACCACCGTCGCCGTCAACGCCTCCACCCGCTTCACCGACGGCGGCCAGTTCGGCTTCGGCGCGGAGATCGGCATCTCCACCCAGAAGCTGCACGCCCGCGGCCCGATGGGCCTGCCGGAGCTGACCAGCACGAAGTACATCGTCACCGGTGACGGGCACATTCGACGCTGACCGGGGCCCGCGGAGGCCACCAGGGCGGGTTCGGGGCGTGCGAGGCCGCTCAGGCGCTCCGGGGCGCCCCGTGCGGCGGCCCGGCGGCGCCCTCGGCCGGAACCGCTCGGTCCGTGTCTCGCCAGGCGGATAATTTCCATACCGTCTGCCCAAATTGACCCCCCAGGTCTACTCTGGACCCGTGCCGGAGGACGTGGGGGGCACGCCGTTCCCTGACGGCTGGGAGCCCGACGACGACCACGACCGCGGGGTGTCGGACGAAGAGTTCGCCTCCGTGGTCTTCGACGAGGCCTTCGTGCGAGCGGCCCAGGTGCATGAGCCGACCGCGGTCGAACGCCTCCTGGCCGCCGCGGAGGCCAGAGCCGAGGCCTCCGAGGCCGAGGCCGCCCGCCGGGCCCGCGGCGGCGGCGAACGTTACGACGACGGCTACGGCACCGCGGACCGCACCGGTTTCGGCCACGATCCCGAGCTCGACGATCTGGACGACCCGGACATCCTCGACAGCCGCTACGGCACCGCAGGACCCTTCGGCAGGCACGCCCGCTGGCACCGCCCCGTCGCCTGGGTGCTCGCCCTCGTGATGGGGGTCGGCATGGTGGTGCTGGCCTTCGCGGCGGTCTACCGGGGAGCCGCCTCGAGCCGTCAGGACCAGGTCCCGCCCCCCGCCTCCACCGGATTGGAGCAGGGCGGCGCGCCGTCCCCGTCCGCCTCCGCGGACTACTCCCGGCCGACCGTCTCGGTGGTGCCCCGCAGCCCCTGAGCCGAGCCCTGTCCACGGGGCCGTCCAGCCCCCGCGCAGGCCCGCGGACCAGGCGTTCGCACCGGCTGGGGGAGTCCTCGCGAAGCCCCGGCAAACCTGGTGAGAACCTGCCAGAACTTGTCGCGCGGCAGTGCGTTTACCGCGGCTCCGCGAGACCTACCCTGAAGGTATGGGAGGGCCAGGAGAGCCACCGGAGGGCACACCCGACGGCGCCCCCGGCGGTGCTGAGGACGAGTACCGGTCCGTCGTGTTCGACGAGTCGTTCATCCGTGCTGCCCGCCTCCAGGAGTTCTCCGCGCAGGAGCGCATGGGCGACCACGCGCCCGCCGTGCGCAGCCTCCCGCCCCTGCGCCGAGGAGGCCTGTCCCGGCAGGCGCTCATCCTGCTCGTGCTGATCGCCCTCGCCTTCGGCACCGCGATCTTCATGGGGCTGCGCAACCCCTACCCGGCGCCCCGGAACGCCTCGCAGCCCACCGGCGCACTCCGGATGACCCTCGTGCCGCTCGCCCCCCAGGGCAGGGTGCCCGGCTCCGAGGACCCCGCCGAACTGTTCGCCCACAGCCCCGCCGCCCCCTACCGGCTCGGCGCCGAGGGCATCCCGCTGCCCTCCGCCCGGCGTACCGCGAACTTCTCCGAGGGCCAGGTCATCGCCGCCCTGACCACCGCCAAGGACTATCTGGTCCGCTCCTCCCTCTATCCGGACGTGCTCACCGGGCAGCAGGTCCGGCCGGTGCGTCTGCTCGTCGCCCCCGATCAGCTGGACCAGTTCGACGCGAGCATCGCCCACCCGGCCGCCGACGGCCTCCACGCGGCCACCGGCTGGCTGGTCCGCTTCGACCCCGCCGACACCGAGCTCGCCGACCCGGCGATCCGGGTGCGGGGCACCCTGCACGCCGTCGAGGCGGACTCCTCCACGCTGGAGGTCACCGCCGACCACACCTTTGTGTACGCCCTGCGCCCGGCCGGCTCCGGGGCCGACGCGAAGGCCTCCCTCTTCACCGTGCGCCGCGAACTGCGCTTCAGGTTCGACCGTGACGACCTGCGTCTGCACCAGGCCCAGCTGGTCGTCTCCTCGCTCCAGGCGGGCCCGCTCTCCTGCGCCACCGACGCGGCCGGCCATCTGACCCCGCTCCTGGCCGGCCAGACGGCCAAGCCCGGGAGCCCCGCGGGCACGAACCCCTATGCCACGGGTGCGGTGCCCGCGCTGTGCGGGACTCTGGCGGACGAGGCACAGCCGAAGGTGTGAGGGCGGACGCCAATCCGGCGATGCGAGCCCGGACGGAGGCCAAGCCGACGCTGCGAGGGCGGGTGAGTGGGCCGGGGGAGGGCAGGCGGCCCGGCGGCCCCCTCACCCCTGTGCTCAGTCCTCGTCGCGCGGGGGCTGGTCCTTCGGCGGGGCGTCCGTTGTGCCGGTCGATCCAGCGGAGCCGGAGTCGGGGGCCGAGCCGGAGCCGTTCGTGCCGCCGGAGCCCGAGCCCGTGAAGCCGCCGAAGCCGCGGCGGACCCGGCTGCCGAGGTCGCCCGCGCCGCCGGCTATGTCGGTGACCAGCTTCATCAGCGGGTCCTTGGAGCTCTTCACATGCCCGGCGTAGCTCGACGCCGACTCGCGGAAGGAGTCGGTGACCGAGGTGTCCTTGTCCTCGGAGCGCCGCGGGTAGTGGCCGTCCATGATCCGCTGGTAGTCCCGGGACTCGGCCCACTTCTTCAGCTCGGCGGCCCGTACGGCCGCGAAGGGGTGGGTGCGCGGCAGCATGTTCAGGATCTTCAGCACCGAGTCGCGCAGATCGCCGCCCGCCTCGTACTCCTCGGCCTGCTCCAGGAACGCGTCCACGTTCATCTCGTGCAGGTGGTTGCCGCCCGCGAGCTTCATCAGGCCACGCATGGACGCCTGAAGGTCCTGGCCGACCAGCAGCCCGGCCCGGTCGGCGGAGAGCTCCGACTTGCGGAACCACTCCCGCAGGGCCGTCACGATCGCCATGATCGCCACATTGCCGAGCGGGATCCACGCCACCCGCAGGGCGAGGTTCGTCAGGAACAGCAGGATGGTCCGGTAGACGGAGTGCCCGGACAGCGCGTGCCCGACCTCGTGGCCGATGACCGCCCGCATCTCCTCCTCGTCGAGCAGCTCGACGAGTCCGGTGGTGACCACGATGATCGGCTCGTCCAGGCCGATGCACATCGCGTTGGGCTGCGGGTCCTGGTTGACGTACATCGGCGGGACCTTCTCCAGGTCCAGGATGTAACAGGCGTCCCGCAGCATGTCGTTCAGATGCGAGAACTGGCGGTCGGACACGCGCACGGAGTCCGACAGGAACAGCAGTCTCAGGCTCCGCTCGGGCAGCAGCCCGCTCAGCACCTTGAAGACGGTGTCGAAGCCGCTCAGCTTGCGCAGCGCCACCAGCGCGGAACGGTCCGCGGGGTGTTCGTAGGCCCGGGAGGAGATCCCCGGGAAGCGCCTGCGCTGCCTGCTCGGCACGTGCTCGTGCCCGTCGTGCTGATGGCTGTCGTCGGACATGTCTTCCCCCATGTGCGTATGAGTGCCTGCCCTGAGGCGCCGGGCCGTCCGTGCCCCCGAAGCCGGGCCCAGCCTAGGCCGGGTTACCGTGGTCGGGCAGTACAGCGAACGGAGTCCGGAGCCATGGAGCACAGTCCCGCAGCCGCCTGGATCGACCAGGCCACCGTCGCCGCCGAACAGCAGGGAGCGGGGAGTCTGCTCCGGGTGGTACTGATCGTGATGGTCGTGGGCTGTGTCCTGACCGCGTGGTTCCTGTTGCGCGGCTACAAACAGAAGGACGACTGACGGAGCCCCCGAGTTCCGGAACACGGGCCGGGGCGGGCCCTCGCGACCCTGACGTTCCCCCTAGGTGTTTCCCCGGGCTCTCCAACGGCGGAGTCGGCGTGAGCCGCGTGAAGCCGCCCGATTACGATGGGCCGACATCTTTATCCCGCCCACACCGGATTGGTCCTGCCGAAGATGAGCTTCCACAGCGCCGCTGCCCAGTTGGTCACTCTCGCCTCCGAGGGCGAGGAGCACGGCGGCAACCACGAGAGCCTCAATCCCCTGGTCACCGGAGGCGCCGCCTTCGTCATCCTGCTGCTGCTCCTCTGGATCACCACTCTCTTCAACCGCGACCGCTGAATCCGGCTCCACCCCGCACGGCGGGCCCCGCGGGAACCGTCCGCCGGAGCCCACAGTCCGGGCCGGTAGGGTCTGCACGCATGGGAGAGCAGGACATGCCTACCGGTCCGGCGCACGACAGGACCGATACCCCGGACACCGGCGGCCGTTTGGCGCGGCAGGACACCGGCGGCCCCGGACAGGGCCCGGCGAGCACCGGCAAGCGCCGGCTCGGCGTCATGGGCGGAACGTTCGACCCGATCCACCACGGGCACCTCGTGGCGGCCAGCGAGGTCGCCGCGCAGTTCCACCTCGACGAGGTGGTGTTCGTCCCCACCGGCCAGCCCTGGCAGAAGACCCACCGTGACGTCTCCCCGGCCGAGGACCGCTATCTGATGACGGTCATCGCGACCGCCGAGAACCCGCAGTTCTCGGTGAGCCGTATCGACATCGACCGCGGCGGCCCCACCTACACCGTGGACACCCTGCGCGACCTGCGGGTGCTCAACCCGGACACGGACCTGTTCTTCATCACCGGCGCCGACGCCCTCTCCCAGATCCTCACCTGGCGGGACACGGAGGAACTGTTCTCCCTGGCGCACTTCATCGGCGTCACCCGGCCGGGCCACCCGCTGGCCGACCCAGGCCTTCCCGAGGGCGGGGTGTCCTTCGTGGAGGTGCCCGCCCTCGCCATCTCCTCCACGGACTGCCGTGCGAGAGTCGCCAAGGGCGACCCTGTCTGGTACCTGGTGCCGGACGGAGTCGTGCGCTACATCGCCAAACGAGAGCTGTACCGCGGCGAGTGAGCCGAGAGGGGCACCGGTGAACGACCGATACGACGCTGGCCACGGGGGCGACCAGTACGAGATCGTCGGCTACGACGAGTACGGCCGACCTGTGTACCAGCAGGTCCAGCCGCCTCGGCCCACCGGCCAGGGCTACGACCCCTACGCACAGCAGGGATACGGTTACGACCCGTACGCGACGGGCACCCAGCAGCCCGTCCCCCCGTACGACGCCTACGACACCGGCAGACAGCCCCAAGTGCCCTCCTACGATCCGTACGACCCCTACGGCACGGGCACGGGAACCAACCCCGGCCAGGCCTACGACCCGTACGGACAGACCGCCGCCGGACGGCCGCCCCGTGCCGCCGAGCAGACCGCCTACATCCCGCAGCAGCCGGCCCCCGCCCAGGAACCGGAGGCCCCCGCGCGCCCCGGGCAGCGCGGCGGCCTCGGTGCGGGCGCGAGCGACCGCGGCGACCGGGACTACCGCACGGAACAGTTCGCCTTCGTCGAGGAGCCCGACGGCGACTCCGAGGACGTCATCGACTGGCTGAAGTTCACCGAGAACCGCACCGAGCGCCGTGAGGAGGCCAAGCGCCGCGCCCGCAGCCGCGTCATGGCCCTCGTGGTCGTGCTCGCCCTGGTCGCGGTCGGCGGCATCGGCTACCTCTGGTACGCGGGCAAGCTCCCGGGCGTGTCCACGACGGCCGCCGACAAGGAGGGCTCGGTCGCCGCCGGCGCCCAGAAACGCGACGTGATCGTCGTCCACCTGCACAACACCAAGAAGGGCGGCACCTCCACGGCGCTGCTCGTCGACAACACCACCACCGAGCAGGGCACCACCGTCCTGCTCCCCAACGCCCTCGCCCTGACCTCGGACGACGGCAGCACGACGACGTTGTCCAAGTCCGTGGACGACGACGGCTCGTCCGGCACCCGGGAGGCCCTGGACACCGTCCTCGGCACCCAGATCCAGGGCACCTGGCGCCTGGACACGCCCTACCTCCAGAACCTCGTCGACATCGTCGGCGACATCGACATCGACACCGACACCGCCGTGCCCGACCCGGCCGCCAAGTCCAAGGGCACGACCCCCCTGGTGCGCAAGGGCCAGGACCAGACCCTCAGCGGCAAGATGGCCGTCGCCTATGCCACCTACCGCGCCTCGGGCGAGGACGACAACGCCCAGCTCCAGCGGTTCGGGCAGGTCATCCAGGGCGTGCTGCGCAAGATCTCGTCCGACCCGCAGGCCGCGACGATCACTGTGCAGACACTGGCGCAGATCCTGGACCCCTCGCTGACCGACAAGGACCTCGGCACCTTCCTGGCCGAACTGTCCGACCTGGCCAAGGGCGGCGACTTCAAGACGGCCATGCTGCCCGTGCGGACCGACGGCACCCTGGACGCGAAGGCCAGCGCCAGCGTGGTCAAGGACGTCCTCGGCGGCACCGCGAAGAGCCCCGCGGAGGGCGCGGCCCTGCGCGTCTCGGTCCAGAACGCCACCGGGGAGAAGGGCCGCGGCGAGAAGGCCCGGATCGCCCTGCTGAACGGCGGCTTCACCTTCCTCGACGGCGGCTCGGCCACCGAGAACGAGAGCGAGTCGAAGGTGGTCTACACCGACGCCGCCGACAAGCAGAACGCCACCGAGGTCGCCAGGACCCTCGGCCTGCCGGACGGCTCCGTCACCAAGGGCGAGGTCTCCAACAACGCCGACGTCACCGTGATCCTCGGTCAGGACTACAGCCCGCCGTCCTCCTAGCCCGCCCCGGCGGGGCGGCCCCCGGTTTTATTCACGTGGGGTGCCGTCGGCGGTCCGTGAGACCCTTGAGGTCAAGTGACCGCCGACGGAAAGCCATGTAGTGACCGCCACCGACCGTTCCATCGAGCTCATCACCACCGCCGCCCAGGCGGCCGCCGACAAGCTCGCCCATGACGTCATCGCCTACGACGTCAGCGACGTCCTGTCGATCACGGACGCCTTCCTGCTGGCGTCCGCACCCAACGACCGCCAGGTCAAGTCGATCGTCGACGAGATCGAGGAGCGGCTCCAGAAGGAGCTCGGTGCCAAGCCGGTGCGCCGCGAGGGCGACCGCGAGGCCCGCTGGATCCTGCTCGACTACGTCGACATCGTCGTGCACGTCCAGCACAGCGAGGAGCGCGTCTTCTACGCCCTGGAGCGGCTGTGGAAGGACTGCCCCGAGCTGGAGCTGCCCGCCGACGCCAAGGCCACCCGCGGCAAGGCCAAGGAGCACGCCGAGCTGAAGGCCGCCGAGGAAGCGGCCGACACGGGCGGTGAGTGGTGATGACCACACCGGGTGCCGGCGCCGCCCGGACGCCCGGCCGCGGCCGCCGCATCATCCTGTGGCGCCACGGCCAGACCTCCTGGAACGTGGAACGCCGCTTCCAGGGCACCACGGACGTCGAGCTCACCGAGACCGGCGTGGCCCAGGCCCGCCGCGCCGCCCGGCTGCTCGCCTCCCTGAGCCCCGACGCGATCGTCTCCTCCGACCTCCAGCGGGCCGCGAACACGGCCGCCGAGCTCGCCGTGCTCACCGACCTGGACGTCGCCCGTGACGAGGCGCTGCGCGAGACGTACGCGGGCGTCTGGCAGGGGCTGACGCACGACGAGATCATCGCCCGCCACGGCGAGGAGTACGCCGCCTGGAAGCGTGGTGAGCCGGTGCGCCGCGGCGGCGGCGAACTGGAGACGGAGGTGGCCGACCGGGCCGCTCCCGTCGTGCTGCGGCACGCCGACAAGCTGCCCGAGGACGGCACGCTCGTCGTCGTCAGCCACGGTGGCACCATCCGGACCACCATCGGCCGCCTGCTCGGCCTGGCACCGCACGACTGGGAGAGCCTCGGCGGTCTCTCCAACTGCTGCTGGTCCGTCCTCGGCCAGGGCGCCCGCGGCTGGCGCCTGCTGGAGCACAACGCCGGCACCCTGCCGGAGCCGGTTCTCGGCGACGACGACTGAGCGACAGCACCCGCTCACCGCGCCCGTGACCCCTCCGGGGGCCCGGATTTCACTTTCCGGCAGGTCGCAGGCTAAAGTTCTTCTTGTTCGCCCCCGCCGAGCGGGAAGAACGCAAGGGGCTATAGCTCAGTTGGTAGAGCGCCTGCATGGCATGCAGGAGGTCAGGAGTTCAATTCTCCTTAGCTCCACACAATGACTCTCTGTCGAGTTGTCAAAGAGCAGTGAGCGAAGATCCCGTCCCCGGTCAGGGGGCGGGATTTTTCGTGGGCTCACGCGGGCGGAGCTCCCGCAGCACCGCCATCCCGCGCACCGTCCCCTCGTCGTCGGGGGTGTAGACGACGATCCGGCACTCCGGCATCCCGTCGATCGACAGCGACTGGGACGTCATCCGCAACTCGCCCACCAGCGCGTGCCGGAAGGCCTTCACGCGGCGTCCGGGCTGGCGTACGTCGCCGGACTCCCACAGCCGCGCGAACAGCGGGCTCGCGGCCGACAGCCGGCGTATGAAGTGCTCCCAGGCCGGCTCCCCGCAATGGGTGCCGTAGGCCGCGCGCAGGGTGGCCACCATGAACGGAAGCTCCTCCTCCCGGAACAGCAGCCGACAGGTCTCCTGAGGGCTGTTGAACAGCGTCCACAGTGCGTTGGGCGCCTCGGGCAGCCCGTCGTCGGCGTAGAACAGGTCGCGGTAGGGGGCGTTGGTGGCGAGGATGTCGTAGCGCGCGTTGTAGACCACGGCCGGGCGCGGGACGAGGGCGTCGAGGATGCCCTGGATCTCGGCGCCCACCGCGCGCGTGGGCGGCGTCGGCGCGGACGCGTACGGTACTTCGGCCAGGTGGTACAGATGCTCCCGCTCGGGCGCGTCCAGCCGCAGGGTGCGTGCCACGGCGTCCAGCACCTGTGCGGAGGCGTTGATCGGGCGGCCCTGTTCCAGCCAGGTGTACCAGGTCACGCCGACCCCGGAGAGCTGGGCGACCTCCTCCCGGCGCAGCCCAGGGGTGCGGCGCCGCAGGCCGGGCGGCATCCCCACGTCCGCCGGAGTCACCCGGGCGCGCCTGCCGCGCAGGAAGGCGGCCAGCTCCGGCCTACGGCGGTGTGTCGTCGTCATCGTCACGTCCCCCCAGTCGTCACGTCCTCATCGTCGGCAGTGCGGCCCGGTCTTGCCAGGTGCTGCCAGTACCAGCATCGGCGGGCTCTCGGCACCCGTATCGGAGGGCCGTCAGGCTCCGGGCATGACGACTACTCCCCGAACGGGCCCGGTTTCCGATCCCGTCTCAAGTCCTGTGGCCAGTAAAGCGCCTGGCACTGACAACGGCTCCCGGCCGCTGCTCGCGGTCGTGCTCGCGGCCATGTTCATGGCCCTGCTCGACGTCTTCATCGTGAACGTCGCGGCCCCCACGATCAGTTCCGACCTGAGCGCCTCGGGCGCCGACCTGCAACTGGTGATCGCCGGGTACACCATCTCGTACTCGGTGCTGCTCATCACCGGAGCCCGGCTCGGCGACCGGCTGGGGCACGGCCGTGTCCATCTCGCCGGGCTCGGGGTGTTCACGGCCGCCTCGCTCGCCTGCGGACTGGCGCAGGACGCGGAGCAGCTCATCGCCTTCCGGCTGGTGCAGGGCGCCGGGGCGGCGCTGATGATCCCGCAGGTGCTCAGCCTGATCCAGCGCACCTTCACCGGGGAGGCGCGGGCGCGGGCCCTCGGCGCCTTCTCGGCGGTCCTCGCCGTCGGCGCGGCCGCCGGCCAGATCGTGGGCGGTGTGCTGGTCAGCGCGGACCTGTTCGGGTTCGGCTGGCGGCCGGTGTTCCTGGTGAACGTGCCGGTGGGCCTCGCCCTGCTGGCCGCCGGGCGGCGAGTGCTGCCGCGAGGCGGGGCACCGGCCGGCGAACCTGCGCGGGCGCTCGACGTCCCCGGCCTGGTGCTCCTCGGCGCGGCCGTGTCGCTGCTCACGGTGCCGCTGGTGCTCGGCCAGGAGACGGACTGGCCGCTGTGGTCATGGCTGTCCCTGGGCGCGGCCGTGCTGGTCTTCGCGCTGTTCTGCGGCTACGAGACGTGGCTCGCCCGGCGCGGCGGCGCCCCGCTCATCGCGCCGCGGGTGCTGAGGCATCCCGGCATGCCCCTGGCCGTCGTACGGATTCTGGCGGTGACGGCGGTCAACGCGGGCTTCCTTTTCACCCTCACCCTGCATCTCCAGGGTGGGCTCGGCCACAGTGCGCTGCGGACCGGGCTCAGCTTCGTGCCCACCGCCGTGGTCTTCGGGGTGGTCGGGCTGACCTGGCGGAGCTGGCCCGACTCCTGGCAGCGGGCGCTCACGCCCGTCGGGTTCGCGCTCATCGTGCCGGGGCTGGCAGGGGCGGGCTGGGCGCTCCAGGACGGCGGGGACGGGGGAGTGGCGCTGTACCCGGCCTTCGCCGTCGTGGGCGTCGGGCTGGCGCTCGCCTACAGCCCCACGCTGACCCGGGCGCTGGCCACCGTGCGGCCCGAGGACGCCGCCGACGCCAGCGGTTTGCTGGCCACGGTCACCCAGCTCGGCCAGGTGATCGGCGTCGCGGCCTTCGGCACGCTGTTCCTGAACCGCCTTGAGTCACTCGGTGCCCCGGGGGCGTATACCTCTGCGGAGGCGCTGTGGGTGTGCGTGTGCGCGCTGGCCGGGACCGCCGTGGTGGGCGCTGTGTCCGGACCGGTACTACGGCGTCGCTGACCGTATTGGTCCGGGCGTGGCAGAATCAGACGGCCGGAAGGGGGCGCGACCCGACGGGAGGGAGTAGCGATGCCTGCGAGCATCCTCGGGGAGGTCGGTGACCTCCTCGGAGAAGCAGCGTTGATACGGAACAAAGCCACCCGGCTCGACTGCCCCTCCTGCGGTTCCGCGCATGTCGCGCAAGTGCTCGGCGACAACGGCGGGATCTCCTACGTGTGCACGGCCTGCGGCCACAGCTGGAGCTGATCGATGGGTGCACACAGGCGGAAGTGCGACTGGTGCGGCAGCGGTACGCCGATCGTCCGTGACATGGAACCGGTGAACCCCGACTACCAGTACTGGTGCGAGGAATGCGCGCGGGCGCTGATCATAAAAGGCGACCCGATCGAGACCTACAGGGAGCTGGAGGGTGAGCCGATCTACGGCCGCCTCCTGGAGGAGCACTGCACCCTCAAGCGGTTCTACTCGTTCGTCACGGCCTGACGCCGGGACCTGGCGGTCCCGGGTCGGGTCCCGGCCCAGTTTCGGACATTCGGGGCGTAAGGCGGTAGAGCGGAAACGATTTGGTGTTCCACCAGGGGGACCGTGTAATGTTCTCTCTGTCGCCGCGAGGGAAACCCGCAAGGGAAACGAGGCGGACGGCACACCGCGAGGGGCTATAGCTCAGTTGGTAGAGCGCCTGCATGGCATGCAGGAGGTCAGGAGTTCAATTCTCCTTAGCTCCACAGCAGATCCCGCCGGATCGGAAATGATCCGGCGGGATCTTTTTTTGCGTTCGGGTGTCGCGAGGGCGCGTCCGGCCCGCGCGCGTAGAGCGTCCGTCGACGGAGTTCAGCACCTTCGAGCAGCGCACGTCCGGCCCGCGCGCGCGTAGAGCGTCCACGCGCGCGCGTGCGGCTCGGCTCAGCGGCCCAGTGCGCGCCGGCCGCGGCCCTGGGACAGCACCGGCAGGTTGTTGCGGGCCGGCGCCTGTGCGCGGGTGTCCTCCTCGATGCGCAGAGCCAGGGCGGGGCAGCGACGCACCGCGCGTAGAGCCTTCGCCTCGGCGGGGCGGGGCACCGTGGCCTGGGCGACGGTCGGGAAGCCGTCGGCGCCCAGCTCGAAGACCTCCGGCAGGATGTCCGCGCACAGGCCGTGGCCCCGGCAGAGCGTCCAGTCGACGAAGATCTTCTGGCGGCTGGGGCCGTTCTCCTCGGCCTCGCTGCCGCCCGGGATGCCCGTCGGGGCCCTGCCGCCCTCGAAGAGCGGCAGAACGCCCGCCACGGGCCGTCCGCAGCCGTTCCCGAGGACGTGCGCGGCGAGGTCGTCGGTGAAGGCCTTGATCGTCGACTCCAGGAACATCGCGGAGCCGTCCGGGTGCGAGCACGCGCCGCGCCGCTTCACATTCCTCGCGACCTGCTTCACGGCCTCCAGGGCGGCCGGACCGCCGCCGTTGAGGATGTCCTCCATCCCGCGCGCGGCGGCGGGCAGCCCCAGGTAGCAGGGGCCGCACTGGCCGGCGCTCTCCTCGGCCAGCCACTGCGCCACGCGCAGCGACTCGCCCAGCGGGCAGGTGTCCTGGCTGATCGGCAGGATCGCACCGGCGCCCAGCGAACCGCCCACCGCGTCGAGGGAGTTGCGGGAGACGATCGCCTCGTTCACGGTCGCCGCGTCGATCCACTTGCCGTGGTAGCCGCCGGTGAGCACGCCCTGCGGCACCGGCGGCGCCCCGGCCAGCTGGAGGACGTAGCGCAGCGGAACGCCCGTGGGGACCTCGATCACCATCGGGCGGGCCACCGCGCCGGACACGGTCAGCATGACCGTGCCGGGCTCGTCGTACAGGCCCGTGTTGCTGTAGCGCTCCGGGCCGATGCGGGCGGCGATGGCCAGCTGGGCGAACGTCTCGGCGTTCGACAGCAGGGTGGGTGCGCCGCCCACGCCGGTCTGCGAGGCGCTGATCTTGCGGCCCGGCGGGACCGCCGGGCCGCCGTCGATCGAGCGGATCAACGACGCGGCGGCGCCGGTGACCATGCGTACCGGGTTGCGCTGCACGCGTGCGCGCAGCGCGGACCGTCGTCCGTTGTTCAGGCCGCGCTCGGCGAGCGCGGCCTCCATCGAACGCTGGGTGGACTCACGGGTGACCCCGATGACGAGCGTGCGGGCGCCGAGGGCCTCCGCGCACAGCAGCGCGCCGTCCAGGATCAGGTGAGGGGCACGGTTGATCATCACCGTGTCCTTGCGGCAGGCCGGCTCGTCCTCACTGCCGTTGACGACGACGACCGGCCGTACGCCGCGCTTGATCGCCGATTCGGCGACCGAGCGCAGCTTCTTGTGGAAGGGGAAGCCCGCGCCGCCGCGGCCCCTGAGGTTGATGCGTTCGGCGAGCTGGGCGAGCTGCTCGCCGCCCATCGGCTCGAGCGGCCCGTGCACCTTCAGGTGCATGGGCAGATCGAGCCGTTCGACAAGGTCGAAGCCAGACGTGAGCTGCGGAAGTCCTACGACGCGGACTTCCGGGACGTCGGGCAGGGCCTCGTTCACTTAAAGCCTCCGGAGGGCGTGTTCCAAGGTTCGCCCGAACCCGGTGCCTCGTAGTCGTAGGAGGCACCGGGGAATGGTTCTGTGGCGGGACCGCTGTTGTACGTGTCACCCGCGTTGTACGTGCCGTAGACGGTGTTCGACTCATTCGTGTCGTACACGTCACTGGAACCGTAGGTTCCGGCGCCCGGATTGCCATAGGTCGGGATGGTGTATCCCGTGTCGTTGAGCGGGTCGTAGGACGAGGGCGGTGCCTCTCCCACCGGCGGCGGGGAGGGGATGGGCCAGGAACCGGTGGTGTTGTCCACGCGTGGGAGCGCCTCAGTGGGGGCGCTGAAGTCGGCGAGATCCATCCGCGCGGTCTCGTCGGCGGCCACGGAGCCACCCGGACGCGGGGGCGTCGAGACCGCCCGGTAGGCGGCCGCGAAGCCGTTCGCGGGCTCGGTGGGCGCGTTGAAGGACTCGGGGGCCGGACGCTGCCCGTTCTCGCGGGTGCGCGGCCCGGACTCGGCCGTGCGGGCGCGGCTGGCGTCCAGGTCCTCGAGGCCCGGCCTGTCGTCGTTGCCGATCAGCGCGGTGATGCGGTCGGCGATCTTCCGCTTGACCGGGCGGGGAGCCGCGCGCAGGGCCAGGGCGGCGGTGACGCCGGCGAGGGACAGGCCGTAGAGGATGATGAAGATCGGCTTCGCCTCACGGCCGGCGTACAGGCCGTGCAGCAGGGCGGCGCACCAGGCCGGGTAGGCGAGCATGTGCATGGCCCGCCAGCGGGCGGCGACGGGCGCCGGAGAGGCGAACGCGCTGCGCAGCGCTCCCGTGATGCCGACGAAGATCATCATCAGGCCGGCCATGGAGCCCAGGCCGATCAGGCCCGCGCTGCCGGTGACGCCGAGCGAGAAGGGGATCACCGCGGCGACCAGGTCGACATGGTCGAGGGCGAGTTTGGTGGTGACGTGCAGCAACAGGAACGCGATCGAGGCGACCGCGGTGGTGCGGTGCACCGCCTGGCCGACGATCCGCTGGCGCGTGTTGAGGAAGATGCGGTCCTGGGCGACCAGGCCCCAGATCACCGAGCAGCTGAGTGACACGAGAGACAGCACGCCGGCGCCGAAGTTCAGGAAGTCGCGGACCTGGTCGCCTCCGATCAGGACGACCACGGGGATGAGGAACAACATGGCAGCCGTCGCGGCCCCGTAGGCCGAGCGGCCGGGTTTGGCGAGCGAGCTGTTACTACGTCGAGGGTTCATGGGGGCAACTCCGAGCGGTTCGGGAAAGCGGTCCCGAGGCGGAACTCTAAGTGGCTCTGATACCGACGAGTACG
Organism: Streptomyces sp. NPDC048600; assembly: GCF_055587025.1. Taxonomy (NCBI): domain Bacteria; kingdom Bacillati; phylum Actinomycetota; class Actinomycetes; order Kitasatosporales; family Streptomycetaceae; genus Streptomyces; species Streptomyces sp. NPDC048600. Next base: position 298,495 of record NZ_JBVJGZ010000006.1, read on the forward strand.
GGGTTTGAGTTATTGCGCTGTTATCAAAGGACAATGAGCTTGTTGTGATGCCCCTTAGTGACTGTTACGCGAAGTAATCATTGACTATGGTTCAGCTTTGACTGTGTGTGACGAGTGTGATCTTCACGACTCCCGGCGGTGACACTGTGTGAAGTTGCGGTCGCGTAAGGCCGTCGCAAGCCCCTACAGGGCTGCGGTACCCTGACGCCATGCGTGCCGTACGCCTTCTGCTTAGCGAGCCGCGCTGATCAGTCCCGGCCCCGGGCGAACCGAGAGGCCGGAGTCGGCGCGGCGTCCCCTCCTGTGCGAGGGGATTTTTCGTTTCCGAAATGGCAGCCGCTGGCAGAGACGATCGATGGAGCTTTGAGGATCATGAGCGAGACGACCCCCGCTGCCGCCGCCGAGGTGGCGGCGCCGCACCGCTACACGGCCGCGATGGCCGCGGACATCGAGGCACGCTGGCAGGACTTCTGGGACGCAGAGGGCACCTACGCCGCGCCCAACCCGAGCGGTGACCTGGCGGGTGACCCCGAGCTGGCCGCCCGGCCCAAGAAGTTCATCATGGACATGTTCCCGTACCCCTCGGGCGCCGGCCTGCACGTCGGCCACCCCCTGGGCTACATCGCCACCGACGTCTCCGCCCGCTTCCAGCGGATGACCGGGCACAACGTCCTGCACACCCTGGGCTTCGACGCCTTCGGCCTGCCCGCCGAGCAGTACGCCGTGCAGACCGGCACGCACCCGCGCGTGTCCACCGAGGCCAACATCGCCAACATGAAGGCCCAGCTGCGCCGGCTGGGCCTGGGCCACGACAAGCGCCGGTCGTTCGCCACGATCGACCCGGACTACTACAAGTGGACCCAGTGGATCTTCCTGCAGATCTTCAACTCCTGGTACGACGACGAGGTCCGCAAGGCCCGCCCGATCGCCGAGCTGATCGCCCAGTTCGAGTCCGGTGAGCGGACCGTACCGGGACACACGCGCGCGTGGAACGAGCTGACCGCCGCCGAGCGCGCCGACGTCCTGGGCGAGTTCCGCCTGGCCTACGCCTCCGAGTCCCCGGTCAACTGGTGCCCCGGCCTGGGCACCGTCCTGGCCAACGAGGAGGTCACCGCCGACGGCCGTTCCGAGCGCGGCAACTTCCCGGTCTTCAAGGCCAAGCTGCGCCAGTGGAACATGCGGATCACCGCGTACGCCGACCGGCTGCTGGACGACCTGAACGAGCTGGACTGGCCCGAGGCCATCAAGCTGCAGCAGCGCAACTGGATCGGCCGCTCCGAGGGCGCCCGCGTCGACTTCCCGATCGACGGCGAGCGCATCACCGTCTTCACCACCCGCCCCGACACCCTGTTCGGCGCGACCTACATGGTGCTGGCGCCCGAGCACCCGATGGTCGAGAAGTTCACCCCGGCCGCCTGGCCCGAGGGCACCCACGACGTGTGGACCGGCGGGCACGCCACGCCGGCCGAGGCCGTCGCCGCCTACCGCGCGCAGGCCGCCTCCAAGTCCGACGTGGAGCGGCAGGCCGAGGCCAAGGACAAGACCGGTGTCTTCACCGGCGCGTTCGCCACCAACCCGGTCAACGGCGAGCAGGTCCCGGTCTTCATCGCCGACTACGTCCTGATGGGCTACGGCACCGGCGCGATCATGGCCGTACCGGCGGGCGACCAGCGTGACTTCGAGTTCGCGCGCGCCTTCGAGCTGCCGATCACCTGCATCGTCGAGCCCACCGACGGCCGCGGCACGGACACCTCGGTCTGGGAGAACGCCTTCTCCTCCTACGAGGCGAAGATCATCAACTCCACCGGTGAGGGCATCTCCCTGGACGGCCTGCCCGTCCCGGAGGCCAAGGCGCGCATCACCGAGTGGCTGGAGCGCAAGGGCATCGGCGAGGGCACCGTCAACTTCCGCCTGCGCGACTGGCTGTTCAGCCGCCAGCGTTACTGGGGCGAGCCCTTCCCGATCGTCTACGACGAGGACGGTGTCGCCCACTCGCTGCCCGAGTCGATGCTGCCGCTGGAGCTGCCCGAGGTCGAGGACTACAGCCCGCGCACCTTCGACCCGGACGACGCGGACACCCAGCCCGAGACGCCGCTGTCGCGCAACGAGGAATGGGTCAACGTCACCCTGGACCTGGGCGACGGTCCGAAGAAGTACCGCCGCGAGACCAACACCATGCCCAACTGGGCCGGTTCCTGCTGGTACGAGTTCCGCTACCTGGACCCGCACAACGACCGGCAGCTGGTCGACCCGGCCATCGAGCAGTACTGGATGGGCCCGCGCGAGGGCCTGCCGCACGGCGGTGTCGACCTGTACGTCGGCGGTGCCGAGCACGCCGTGCTGCACCTGCTGTACGCGCGCTTCTGGTCGAAGGTCCTGTTCGACCTGGGCCACGTCTCCTCGGCCGAGCCGTTCCACAAGCTGTTCAATCAGGGCATGATCCAGGCCTACGTCTACCGCGACAGCCGCGGCATCGCGGTGCCTGCCGCCGAGGTGGAGGAGCGCGACGGCGCGTACTACTTCGAGGGCGAGAAGGTCTCCCGTCTGCTGGGCAAGATGGGCAAGTCCCTGAAGAACGCCGTCACTCCGGACGAGATCTGCGCCGAGTACGGCGCCGACACGCTGCGGCTGTACGAGATGGCGATGGGCCCGCTGGACGTCTCGCGCCCCTGGGACACGCGTGCCGTGGTCGGCCAGTTCCGTCTGCTGCAGCGGCTGTGGCGCAACGTCGTCGACGAGAACACCGGCGAGGTCACGGTCGTCGACACCGAGGCCGACGAGGACACGCTGCGTGCCCTGCACAAGGCGATCGACGGCGTGCGCGGCGACCTGGAGGGCATGCGCTTCAACACCGCCATCGCCAAGATCACCGAGCTGAACAACCACCTGACCAAGGCGGGCGGGGCCGTCCCGCGGCCCGTGGCCGACGCGCTGGTACTGCTGGCCGCGCCGCTGGCCCCGCACATCGCCGAGGAGCTGTGGCGCAAGCTGGGCCACACCGGTTCCGTCGTCCACCAGGACTTCCCGGTGGCCGACCCGGCCTACGTGGTGGACGAGACGGTCACCTGCGTCGTCCAGATCAAGGGCAAGGTCAAGGCCCGCCTGGAGGTGCCGCCGGGCATCTCCGAGGAGGAGCTGGAGAAGGCCGCGCTGGCCGACGAGAAGGTCGTCGCGGCGCTGGACGGCGCGGCCGTCCGCAAGGTGATCGTGCGGGCGCCGAAGCTGGTGAACATCGTCACCGGGTGACGGTGGTCGTCATCGGATGACGGTGGCGGCCGCGGGCGGTCGGGCGGTCGTGGCCGGGTGCTGTCGGTTCTGAGTGCCGGATCCGGGGCTGTGGACGTCGGTGTGGAGTGCCGGGGTCGGTGGCTGTCCCGGTCGGTGTGGAGTGCCGGGGCCGGTGGCTGTGCCGGTCGGCTCCCCGGCAGGTTGGGGCGGCCGTGCCGATCGGGTCCGGGCGCCGGTACTCGCGGCTGCGCCGATCGGATCGGGTGCCGGTCCCGGTGGCTGTCGTCGCAGGTGAGCGGCGGTGCCGTCGGACGGTGGCCGGGGAGTCGGGGTAGTCCCCTACGGGCAGGTTCGGGGTTCCGTTGGAACTCCGGGCCTGCCCTTTGCGTTTACCGTTTGAAGTGCGGCGCGGAGCGTGCCGCGGCAGGCGGAGGAGGAGCACCGTGGAAGCAGTGGTCGCAGTGGTGGTACTGCTCTTCGCGCTGTTCCTGGCAGCCGGTGCCTACGCGGCGGTGAAGGCGGTCGGCGCCGCCAAGCGCGGGGTGGACCGCACCCTCACCCAGGCCCGCCGCACGGTCGAGAACCACACCCTGCGGGCGAAGTCCTTCGCGGCCCCGGGCCCCGCGGGCGAGATCGCCCAGCTCCGTCTGACGCTGCGCACCTCGATGCGGGCCACACAGGACGCCCTGCACGCGGGCGTGGCCGAGGACGAGTCCCTCAAGGAGTCCCTCGCCCTCTTCGAGCGGCTCAGCGCGCACGGCCACGAGCTGGACGCCGAACTCCGGCGCCTGGAGTCGGAGCCCGACCGGGCCACGCTCGCCGAGCGCCTGCCCGCGCTGCGCGAGCGCACCGAACGCATCATCGGCTCCGCCGACTCCCTGCGCTGGGCGGCCCGCGACCGGGCCCGCCGCTTCGCCGAGGACGACCTCGACTCCCTGAGCACGCAGATCGACCTGGAGGCGGGCGCCCTGCGGCACTGGACGACGACGGACTCGGCGACCCCGCCGCCCTCGTGGTCCGACTCGTCCGCCACCACCGAAGGGGCGGCCCGCCCTCCCCGCCCCGCCGAGGAACCCGCCCAGCCCGCCATCACCCCGCCCGGGGTGCGCCCCACCTACCCCTGGCAGAAGAAGCCCCGCCCCGAGAGCACCACCTGAGCGCACCCGAACACGTCACCGGAGCCCCGCTGAGCGGGGCCGGACTGCCGCACGAGCGCTACGCCAGGTAACCTCCAGCTCATGTCCCGCCATGTCGCGATCGTCACTGATTCAACGGCCTACCTGCCGCAGAGGACGATGGAGCGTCACGGCATCACCGCGGTGCCCCTGACCGTGGTGCTCGGTGACCAGGCACTCGAAGAGGGCACCGAGATCTCCACTCGTTCCCTCGCCCAGGCGCTGCAGAAACGACGCCCCGTCACCACCTCACGCCCCGGCCCGGAGATGTTCGCGCGGCACTACCGCGAGGTCGCCGAGTCCGGGGCCACCGGCATCGTCTCGCTCCATCTGTCCGCGGAACTGTCCGGCACCTACGACGCGGCGGTCGTCGCGGCCCGTGAGGCGCCCGTGCCGGTGCGGGTGGTGGACACCGGCATGGTCGCCATGGCGCTCGGATTCTGCGCGGTCACCGCGGCCGAGACGGCCGAGTCGGGCGGCACGATGGACGACGCCGTCGCCGCCGCGGAGAAGCGCGCCGCCGGTACCACGGCCTACTTCTACGTCGACACCCTCGACTTCCTGCGCCGGGGCGGGCGGATCGGAGCCGCCCAGGCCCTCTTCGGCTCCGCGCTCGCCGTGAAGCCGCTGCTCCAGCTCGAAGGGGGCCGCATCGGCCCGCTGGAGAAGGTCCGTACGGCGTCGAAGGCGATCGCCCGGCTGGAGACACTCGTCGTCGAACGAGCCGGTGCCGCACAGGTCGACATCGCCGTCCACCACCTCGCCGCCCCCGAACGGGCCGGTGCCCTCGCGGATCGTCTGCAGGAGCGGGTGCCGGGACTGGTCGACCTGCACGTCAGTGAGGTGGGCGCGGTGATCGGGGCGCATACGGGTCCGGGGCTGTTGGGGGTCATCATCTCGGTGCGCTGAGTCCTCGGTGCGCTGAGTCCTTGGCACTCTGAGTGCTCGGAGGGCTTGGGCCGTCGCGGGGGCGCCGACGGGTTGCGCGGGTTCGCGCCGAAGCCGGTCGGTGGCTCGGGTTCGTGCCCATGCCGGCCGGTTGCCCGGTTTCGCGTCAGGTCGGCCGGTGGCTCGGGGTGCCGTCAGAACCGGCGGCGACCAGCTGGCGTCACCCTCGCGCGTGGTGGAGTTTTCCACAACCAGTGGATCGTCCACGGAACTTGACCAAGATCATCGCGGGACGTCGCCATGCCTGATCCTCGTGGCATGGCACTTCGATCACATCCACGTACACCGTCCGCGACCAGTGGCCCCGGCCGGGGTCCGTCCTCCGACGGCCGCGTGCGTCACCGGCGTCGGCCCACCCGGGCCCGGCACGGAAGCAGCTCCGCCGATGAACTGCGGCGGCGCGCCGCGTCGTTGTTCGCCGAGCCGTCGGCCGGGCGCGTCGAGACGGGGGCGGGGCCGCCACGGGCGGTTCATCCGAGGGCGCGGGCAGGAAGTCCGGAGGCCGGGGACGAGTTACCTGTCTCGGAGGAAGGCGGCCCGGTGCCCGTGCCGGTGCCCGTGCCGGTGCCCGGCCCGGTCTCTGCGACCGACGGCAGTGAGGTCGCGGGCCGTCCGGGTCCCGAGGAGGACTACGGGGATCTGCTGCGGCGCCGGGCGGGGCTCGCGCTGCGGGAGCGGATGCCGGTGTGGTTGCAGTCGCGGTGCGGGCTGGAGCGCCGGAGCGTGGTCGCGCTGGCGGTGGTCCTTGTCGTGGCGGCGGGGCTCGCGGGGCAGCACTTCTGGAGCGGCCGCACCCAGCCGGTGGCGGCACCCGAGGTGGTGCGCGCGGCCGACTCCTATGTGGAGGAACGGACGGATTCCACCGCCGCCGAGCCCGGTGGCTCCTCGTCCGGGGGCGGCGCACGGGTCGGCGCGCCCCCGGCGGAGATTGTGGTCGACGTCAGCGGCAAGGTCCGAGAACCCGGCATCCACCGGCTGCCCGCCGGGTCACGGGTCGCCGACGCGCTCCAGGCCGCGGGGGGAGTGCGGCCCGGTACGAAGCTCGACAGCCTCAACCGGGCCCGGTTCCTGGTGGACGGCGAGCAGGTGATCGTCGGAGGCCCGGCCGGCGCGGCGCCGGGGGGCGTGATGGGCGGAGCCGTGCCGGGAGCCGTGCCACCCGCGGGACCGGCGGCGCCGGTGTCGCTCGGCACGGCCACGGTCGAGCAGTTGGACGGGCTGCCGGGAGTGGGGCCCGTGCTGGCCCAGCACATCATCGACTACCGCACACAGCACGGGGGCTTCCGCTCGGTCGACGAGCTGCGAGAGGTCAACGGCATCGGTGAGCGCCGTTTCGCCGACCTGCGGAACCTGGTGCGGCCGTGATCCCCGACGAGACCGCGCTCCCCTCTCGGGTGGGCCACGCCGACCGGGCCGGTTCCACCGCTCCCACGCCTGCCGTCGCACGGGGCAGCCTCGTTGCCACGGGAGGCGCCCTCGCCGTCGGAGGGGGCGCCTCGACCCCTCCCGACCGCCGCGCCGTGCACAGCGGCTCCGGCAGACGTCTCGGATCCGCCCACCCCCGGCACGAGGAGGCGCCCGCGGACCTGCGGCTCGTGCCACCCGCGCTCGCGGCCTGGGCGACCGCGGCACTGACGCTCGGCGCAGCGCCGGGGTGGGTCATGGCCGTGGCCGCTGTCAGCGTCGCCGTGGCCGGTGGGCTGCTGTCGGTGTGGGGGCGAGGGGCCGGCGGAACTGGGCGGCGTCACTGGTCGGTGGCTGCCGTGCTGCTCTGTGCGGCCGCGGCCGCCGCATCGGCCGGACTGCACGGGGCCGACCCGCGGAGGGGGCCCGTGCCGGGGCTGGTGCGGCAGTACGCGACCGTGACCGCCGACGTCGAGATCACGTCCGATCCCCGGCTCTCCAGACCGCGTGTCCGAGGTAACCACATGGCGCCCGGGGTCGTGCTCGTCGACGCCGAGGTGCGCGAGGTCCTGGCGCCGGGCGGGACCGCGGCGGTGACGCGTACGCCCGTGCTGATGATGGTCGACGCGCGGGAACGCGGTGCCACCCCGGCTGTCGGCGCCGGAGGGCCGGTCTCCTCGCCCTGGCTGCGGCTGCTGCCGTCGACCCGGTTGAGGGTGACCGGGCGGCTGGCGCCTGCGCTGATGGGCGCGGACCGGATCGCGGGAGTGCTGCGAGTACGGGGGTCTGCCCCCGAGGTGACGGCGATGCCGTCGGCGCACCAGCGTCTCGCGGGCCGGCTGCGCGCCGGGCTGCGAGAGGCCACCGACGGGCTTCCGGCCGACGCGCGGGCACTGCTGCCGGGGCTGGTGGTCGGGGACACCTCCCGGATCACGCCGGAACTGGACGAGGCGTTCAAGGACACGGACCTCACGCATCTGCTGGCCGTGTCCGGCAGCAACCTGACCATCGTGCTGGCGCTGCTGCTCGGCCCGCCGGGGCTGGCACAGCGGGCCGAGCGCCGTGGGCTCGCCCCGCGGCTGGGGATTCCCCTGCGGAGCACCGCGGTGCTGGGGGGAGGGCTGACGCTGGCGTTCGTCGTGGTGTGCCGGCCCGATCCGAGTGTGCTGCGGGCGGCCGCCTGCGGGACCGTCGTGCTGCTGGCCCTGGTCACGGGACGCCGTAGATCGCTGATCCCGGCGCTGGCGACGGCGGTGCTGTTGCTGGTGCTGTACGACCCCTGGCTGACCCGCAGTTACGGGTTCCTGCTGTCGGTGCTGGCCACGGGAGCCCTGCTGACGGTCGCGCCGCGCTGGAGTGCGGGGCTGAGGCGACGGGGCGTTCCCCCGAGGGTGGCCGAGGCGCTGGCCGCGGCGGGGGCGGCGCAGGCGGTGTGCGCGCCGGTCGTGGTGGTGCTGTCGGCGCGGGTCAGCCTGGTGGCGGTGCCGTGCAACCTGTTCGCGGAGTTCGCGGTGGCACCGGCCACGGTGCTGGGGTTCGCCGCGCTGGCGGTGGCGCCGGTGGCGATGCCGGTGGCCAAGGGCATTGCTTGGGTGGCGGGTTGGCCCGTCGGGTGGATCGCCGACGTCGCCCGGGCCGGGGCGGCGCTGCCCGGTGCGGGAATGGACTGGCCGCGCGGCTGGCCCGGGGCGGTGCTGCTGGCGCTGGTCACGGCGGTGGTGGTGTTGCTGGGCAGACGGCTGTCGGGGCGGCCGTGGCTGTGCGCGGTCTGCGGGGTGCTGTTGCTGCTCGTGGTGGTGCGGCCGCCGCCGCTGACCAGGGCGATCACGGGCTGGCCGCCGCCGGGCTGGCGGCTGGCGATGTGCGATGTCGGGCAGGGGGACGCGCTGGTGCTGGCGGCGGGTGCGGGCAAGGGGGTGGTGGTGGACGCGGGGCCCGATCCGGAGCCCGTCGACCGGTGTCTGCGGGCGCTCGGGGTCGCGGAGGTGCCTCTCGTGGTGCTGACGCACTTCCACGCGGATCATGTGGCCGGCCTGCCGGGTGTTCTGCGGGGCCGGGCGGTGGGGGCGATCCAGACGACCGGGTTCGAGGAGCCGGTCGAGCAGGTGGAGTTCGTGCGCAGGGAGGCGGCCGCACGGCGGATTCCGGTCACGCGGGCGGTGGCGGGCGAGCGGCGGCGTACCGGGGATCTGTCCTGGGAGGTGGTGTGGCCACCGCCCCCGGCAGCGCCCCCGGGGCCTGGCGCCGGACCGTTCGCCCGGGTGCCGATGCCGGTTCCGACACTGGAGCCCGAGGGGCCGAACGACGCGAGTGTCGCGTTGCTCGTGCGGTCTGCCGGACTGCGGATGCTGCTGCTCGGAGACCTCGAACCACCGGCCCAGCGGGCGCTGTTGAGGTCGTCGGCGGCGGTGCGGTTCGAGGGGGTGGACGTGCTGAAGGTCGCCCATCACGGATCCGCGTACCAGGATCCGGAGCTGATACGGCTTGCTGCGCCCAGGCTGGCGCTCATCTCGTCGGGAGCGGACAACCCGTACGGCCACCCGGCTCCGGGCACCGTCGGGGCGCTGCGACGGCAGGGGGCGGTGGTGCTGCGAACGGATACCGGCGGCGCGATTGCGGTGGTCGGAGAGGGCGGGGAGGTGCGAGTGGCGCGAGACTGAAGGCATGAATTCCGAAGAGGTTGAGGCCTATCTCGCTCGCATCGGGGCCGAGTACCCGGCGTGGCCCACTGTCGACGTCCTGCGCGATCTGCATCTGCGGCATCTGCGGACCGTGCCCTTCGAGAACCTGTCGATCCACCTCGGCGAGGAGATCGCCCTGGAGGAGAAGCGGTTGGTGGACAAGGTCGTGGGCGCGCGCCGAGGCGGGTTCTGCTACGAACTCAACGGTGTCTTCGGGGCGTTGCTGACGGCATTGGGGTTCGACGTGGCGTACCTCGCTGCGCGGGTCTACGGCAAGGAGGGGCGGCTCGGGATTCCGTACGACCATCTCGCGCTGCGGGTGCGGACGGTGGACGGGGGAGCGTGGCTGGCGGACGTCGGGTTCGGGGCGCACAGTCATCTGCCGTTGGAGTTCGAGGCGCGGGGTGAACAGGTCGACCCCGGTGGGGTGTTCCGGATCGTCGAAGCGGGAGGGGGCGTGCCGGGGCAGCGGGGCGACGGCCCGGACTTCGGGGACCTGGACGTGTTCCGGGACGGGCAGCCGCAGTACCGGCTGGAGGTGCGGTCGCGGGCGCTGGAGGAGTTCGCGGTCGGGGTGTGGTGGCACAGCACCTCACCGCAGTCCCACTTCCAGCGGTCGCTGGTGTGCTCGCGGCTCACGGAGGACGGAGGGCGGATCACGCTCAGCGGGCGGAACCTGACCGTGACGTCGGTGGGCGGAAGCCGTGAGGTGAGCGAGCTGGGGACGGACGAAGAGGTGCTCGCGGTGTACCGGGAGAGATTCGGGATCGAGCTGGACCAGGTCCCGGTGGTGCGGAAGGACTGAAGGACTGGAGGGGCTCTGCCGGCGTCGGCCGGCCCGCGGGCACCTCCCTGGGGCCCCTGGGCGGGCGGAGGCGGCCGGTCCTGACCCCGAGGCGGAGGCGGCCGGCTCCCGAGGCCGGTGGCCGGGTCGTGACGGGAGGACGACCCGTGTGCCCGAGGGGTGAACGTGTACCGGAAAATGGGCTCCGTGAGCGATGTGAGACATGTGCTGGTGCTGCCCGACCGCGATACGGCGGAGGAGGTGGCCGAGGCGTTGGGGGAGCGGTTCGGGCTCGACGAGGAGCCGCGGCTGGTGCGGGACGCGTTGGCGGGGGAGGACGACGCCGAGGACGCGCAGTGGCTTGTCGTTCTGAGGGACGAAGAGGGGCGGCTGGATGCCCGGGAGCTGGACGAGTTCGCCGGGGAGTGGGAGGGCTGGCGGGAGGAGCCGTAGCCCCGCCGGGCGGGTGGCCGGGCTGTGGTTCCGACGGCCGGGCAGCCCACAGGCCGGGCAGCCCACCGGCCCGGCCCCTCCCCACCTCGTGCCGCCCCTTCCCACCGGCCCCTCCCCACCTCGTCCCGCCCCTTCCTGGTCCGCCCGGTCCGTCCGCCCCCCGGCCCGCTCCCGTCCTCGATGTCAGTGGGGCATGGGATGCTTGGGGCAATGGCCAGGAAAGCTGCGAATGACGACCCCCTCGCCCCGGTGACGCTTGCCGTGGGGCAGGAGGAGCTGTTGCTCGACCGTGCCGTGCAGGAGGTGGTGGCCGCTGCCCGGGCCGCCGACGCGGACACGGACGTGCGGGATCTGAATCCGGACCAGTTGCAGCCGGGGACGTTGGCGGAGCTGACCAGTCCGTCGCTGTTCGCCGAGCGCAAGGTCGTCGTCGTGCGCAACGCGCAGGATCTGTCGGCCGACACGATCAAGGACGTGAAGTCCTACCTCGGAGCGCCCGCCGAGGAGATCACACTGGTGCTGCTGCACGCGGGCGGCGCCAAGGGCAAGGGCCTGCTGGACGCTGCGCGCAAGGCCGGGGCGCGTGAGGTGGCCTGCCCCAAGATGACCAAGCCGGCCGACCGGCTGGCCTTCGTGCGGCAGGAGTTCCGCGCGCAGGGGCGGTCCGCGACGCCCGAGGCCTGTCAGGCGCTGGTCGACGCGATCGGCAGTGATCTGCGGGAGCTGGCCTCCGCCGTGTCGCAGTTGGTCGCCGACGTGGAGGGGACGATCGACGAGGCGGTCGTCGGGCGGTACTACACCGGGCGGGCCGAGGCGTCGAGCTTCACCGTGGCGGACCGGGCCGTGGAGGGACGGGCGGCAGAGGCGCTGGAGGCGTTGCGGTGGTCGCTGGCCACCGGTGTGGCCCCGGTGCTGATCACCAGCGCGCTGGCGCAGGGCGTGCGGGCGATCGGCAAGCTGTCCTCCGCGCGCGGGGGCCGGCCCGCCGATCTCGCACGCGAGCTGGGCATGCCGCCGTGGAAGATCGACCGGGTGCGGCAGCAGATGCGGGGATGGACCCCGGACGGCGTGGCCTTCGCGCTGCGGGCCGTGGCCGAGGCGGACGCGGGTGTGAAGGGCGGCGGGGACGACCCGGAGTACGCGTTGGAGAAAGCGGTCGTGGCCGTCGCGAGGGCCGCGCGTTCCAGAGGACGGTAGGCGCGCGGGGGAGGAGAATCGTCCGTGTCAGCCGTCCGTCGCCGGACACGGAAAGGTGGCGATCGCCATGGCTGAGCACGCGCACGCCAAGCTCGTCCGCGAGGGCTACGAGGCCTTCCAGCGCGGGGACATGGACGCCCTGCGCGGCATGATGACCGGGGACTGTACGCACCACGTACCGGGCTCCGGCGCGCTCTCCGGGGACTACAAGGGGATCGACGCGGTCCTCAACGACTACTACGCCAGGCTGTACTCGGAGACGGGCGGCACGTTCAAGGTCGAGTTGCGCAATCTGTTCGTGGACGGCCGTGGGCATGTCATGTCCGTGCACCACTTCACCGCGGACCGGAACGGCATGCACATCGACCAGATGGGCGGCATCATTTTCCGGGTCGTCGGAGAGAAGATCAGCGACCTCGACGAGTGTGTGGCGGACATGGCGGAGAACGACCAGTTCTGGATGTGAGTGCCGCCGGTAGCGCCGGGGCCGGTTGCCGATCCGACCGGCCCCGCCGCCCGCCGCGCACACCCGACGCCCGACCCGCCCGACGCACACCCGACGCCCGACCCGCCCGACGCCCGACCGCCCGACGCGCGCCCGCCGCCCGACGGTAAGCCCGCCCGCCCTGCGGCCGACGGCGGCCGCCCCGCCCCCACCCTCGCTCCATGCCGAAGGCCCCGGCTCCCGCCCTGGGGAAGGGCGGAAGGCCGGGGCCTTCGGATCAAGCAGGTTCAAGCAGGTCAAGCTAGAAGGAGCAGCGCCCGCGTGGCGAACGCAGGCCGCGCGCCGCTCCGGGGTGCCGGTCGGGGGCGGATGAGAGAGGGCCCGCCCTGGGTCCTTCCGGCGAAGGGAGCTCCGGGCAGGCCCGGAGATCCGTCAGATCAGAAGGGTTCAGCCCTTGAGGGTCTCGACCTTGGAAGCAAGCGCCGACTTCTTGTTGGCGGCCTGGTTCTTGTGGATGACGCCCTTGGAGACGGCCTTGTCGAGCTGACGCGCGGCGGCGCGCTGGTACTCGGTGGCCTTCTCGACGTCACCCGCGGCGGCGGCCTCGCGGGCCTTGCGGATCGCGGTCTTCAGGGAAGACTTGACGGCCTTGTTGCGCTGCCGGGCCTTCTCGTTGGTCTTGATCCGCTTGATCTGGGACTTGATGTTCGCCACGAATGAGCCTTTTCAGGTTCTGGTGCGGGGCCACGGCGGGTCCCGTACCGGTGATTACTTGGGGTTGCGCCTCGCGCTGAGAGGGCATGAGGCACAGCCACCCAGAGTACCAGCGGCCCACCAGGTGGCCCAAACCGGCTTCCGGTCGCCACGCGTGGGACCATGGAGGCTACGTATCGATCCGACCCGAGGCACAAGGCGCCTCAAGAGACAGGACCCTGCGTGCCCGCGACCCCTAACAATGTGCCCGAGCCGAGCCGTACCGACCCGGCTCTGATCCGCAACTTCTGCATCATCGCGCACATCGACCACGGCAAGTCCACGCTCGCCGACCGGATGCTCCAGCTGACCGGTGTGGTCGAGCAGCGGCAGATGCGCGCTCAGTACCTCGACCGCATGGACATCGAGCGCGAGCGCGGCATCACGATCAAGTCCCAGGCCGTGCGTCTGCCGTGGGCTCCCACCCATGACAAGAGCAAGACGCACATCCTCAACATGATCGACACCCCCGGGCACGTCGACTTCACCTACGAGGTCTCACGGTCGCTCGCCGCCTGTGAGGGGACCGTCCTCCTCGTCGACGCCGCCCAGGGCATCGAGGCGCAGACCCTCGCCAACCTCTACCTGGCGATGGAGAACGACCTCACGATCATCCCGGTGCTCAACAAGATCGACCTGCCGGCCGCGCAGCCCGAGAAGTTCGCCGAGGAGCTGGCCAACCTGGTCGGCTGCGACCCGAGCGACGTCCTCAAGGTCTCCGCGAAGACCGGCCTCGGCGTCGACGCCCTGCTCGACAAGGTCGTCGCCGAGGTCCCCGCGCCGGTCGGCGTCAAGGACGCCCCCGCCCGCGCGATGATCTTCGACTCGGTCTACGACTCCTACCGGGGCGTGGTCACGTACGTCCGTGTCATCGACGGTCAGCTCAACAAGCGTGAGCGGATCCGGATGATGTCGACCGGCGCGACGCACGAGCTGCTGGAGATCGGTACCAACTCGCCCGAGATGCTGCCCGCCGACGGCCTCGGCGTCGGTGAGGTGGGCTACCTCATCACGGGTGTGAAGGACGTCCGCCAGTCCAAGGTCGGTGACACCGTCACCAGCCAGGCCAAGGGCGCCACGGAGGCGCTCGGCGGCTACAAGGACCCGAAGCCGATGGTCTTCTCCGGTCTGTATCCGCTGGACGGCTCGGACTACCCCGAGCTGCGCGAGGCCCTCGACAAGCTCCAGCTCAACGACGCGGCCCTGGTCTACGAACCGGAGACCTCCGCGGCCCTCGGCTTCGGCTTCCGCGTCGGCTTCCTCGGCCTGCTGCACCTCGATGTGATCCGGGAGCGGCTGGAGCGCGAGTTCGGCCTCGACCTGATCGCCACCGCGCCCAACGTGGTCTACCGCGTCGTCATGGAGGACCGCACCGAGCACGTCGTCACCAACCCGAGTGAATTCCCCGAGGGCAAGATCAGCGAGGTGTACGAGCCCGTCGTACGCGCCACGATCCTCGCCCCGACCGAGTTCATCGGCTCGATCATGGAGCTGTGCCAGACCCGGCGCGGCACCCTGCTCGGCATGGACTACCTCTCCGAGGACCGGGTGGAGATCCGCTACACCCTCCCCCTCGCGGAGATCGTCTTCGACTTCTTCGACCAGCTGAAGTCCAAGACCCGCGGCTACGCCTCCCTGGACTACGAGCCCACGGGCGAGCAGACCAGCTCCCTGGTCAAGGTCGACATCCTGCTGCACGGCGACAAGGTGGACGCCTTCTCGGCGATCACCCACAAGGACGCCGCGTACGCGTACGGGGTGCGGCTCGTCGCCAAGCTGCGCGAGCTGATCCCGCGGCAGGCCTTCGAGGTGCCGATCCAGGCCGCCATCGGCTCCCGGGTGATCGCCCGCGAGACCATCCGCGCCATCCGCAAGGACGTCCTCGCCAAGTGTTACGGCGGTGACATCTCCCGTAAGCGGAAGCTGCTGGAGAAGCAGAAGGAAGGCAAGAAGCGGATGAAGATGGTGGGCTCCGTGGAGGTGCCGCAGGAGGCCTTCATCGCGGTGCTCTCCAGCGACGAGAGCGGCGGGTCGAAGCCCAAGAAGTAACCGGCGGTCACGGCCCGCGGGCTGCGTGGACGCCGTCGTCGAGAGGCCCGTCGTACGAAAGTGCGGCGGGCCTCCGGCGTGTCGGAGGGCGTGCGCGGCGGGGGTGTCGGGTACGTCTTGGCCGGTCGCCGGGTGCGTTCGCGGGGGACGGGCCGGCGGGTCGTCGCCCGGGTGCCGGGGGGCGTCTTCGCAGGACCGGCACGTTCGTGTCCGACCGACCGGCGGGTACGTGTCTGTAGGAAGTGACAGGCCGCACACCCTTACGCAGGAGCCGATCGGGCTCTAACCTGTCCCTGCTCGATAGTTACTCGCGAGTTAAACAAGGACTCGTGGGTGAGAACCAAGCCGCAGTGTTGGCGCTAGCCGCCCTGAGCCAGCCGCATCGTCGCGGGCCCCGGAGGATGTCGTGAGCGACACACAGATTCTGATCGAGAACCGTCCGCCGTCCGTCGCGGCTCTCTTCCTGGAACGCGTGGCCGCCACGCCGGATGCCGAGGCGTACCGCTACCCGGTGCCCGCCGCCGACGGGCAGGGTCCGGAAGAGTGGAAGTCCCTGAGCTGGGGGCAGGCCGCCGAACGGGTCTACGCCCTCGCCGCCGGGCTCATCGAGCTCGGCGTGGAGCCCGAGCAGCGCGTCGCCCTCGCCGCCGCCACCCGGGTCGAGTGGCTGATCGCCGACCTCGGCATCATGTGCGCCGGCGCCGCGACCACGACGATCTACCCGCAGACCAACGCCGACGAGGCCGCGTTCATCCTCGCCGACTCCGCCAGCCGGGTGCTGATCGCGGAGAACGCCGAGCAGGTCGCCAAGGCCCAGGAGAAGCGCGCCGACCTGCCCGACCTCACCCATGTCGTGGTGATCGACGCCGAGGGCGTGGAGACCGACGACTGGGTGCTCTCCCTCGCCGAACTGGAGAGCCGCGGCGCCGCCCGGCTGGAGCGGGACCCCGGGCTGATCAAGGAGAAGGTCGCGGCGATCACCGCCGACCAGCTCGCCACGCTCATCTACACGTCCGGCACCACCGGCCGCCCCAAGGGCGTACGTCTGCCGCACGACAACTGGTCGTACATGGCCAAGGCCATCGCCGCGACCGGGCTGGTCGGGCCGGACGACGTGCAGTACCTGTGGCTGCCGCTCGCGCACGTCTTCGGCAAGGTGCTCACCTCCGGCCAGATCGAGGTCGGCCATGTCACCGCCGTCGACGGCCGGGTCGACAAGATCATCGAGAATCTGCCGGTCGTCCAGCCGACCTACATGGCCGCCGTGCCGCGCATCTTCGAGAAGGTCTACAACGGCGTCGCCGCCAAGGCCCGGGCCGGCGGTCCCGCCAAGTACAAGATCTTCCAGTGGGCGGCCGGGGTCGCCCGCGAGTACGCCAAGGTCACCCAGGACAACTTCCGCCGTACCGGCACCGCGAAGGCGCCCTTCGGTCTCGCCGCCAAGCACAAGGTCGCCGACACGCTCGTCTACTCCAAGCTCCGCGAGGCCTTCGGCGGCAACCTGCGCGCCTGCATCTCCGGCTCGGTCGCCCTCGCGCCCGACATCGGCTACTTCTTCGCCGGCGCCGGCATCCACATCCTGGAGGGCTACGGCCTCACCGAGACCTCCGCCGCGTCCTTCGTCAACCCGGGCGAGGCCTACCGCACCGGCACCGTGGGCAAGCCGCTGCCCGGCTGCGAGGTGCGGATCGCGGACGACGGCGAGATCCTGCTGCGCGGTCCCGGCGTCATGCAGGGCTACCACGGGCTGCCCGAGAAGACCGCCGAGGTGCTGGAGGCGGACGGCTGGTTCCACACCGGTGACATCGGTGAGCTGTCCCCCGACGGCTACCTGCGCATCACCGACCGCAAGAAGGACCTCTTCAAGACCTCCGGCGGCAAGTACGTCGCGCCGACCGAGATCGAGGGGCAGTTCAAGGCGGTCTGCCCGTTCGTCTCCAACATCCTCGTCCACGGTGCGGACCGGAACTTCTGCACCGCGCTCATCGCGCTCGACGAGGCTGCGATCGGCGGGTGGGCCGCGGACAACGGGATCAAGGGGTCGTACGCCGAGATCGTGGCTGCGCCGGCGACGGTGGAGATGGTCGAGGGGTACATCAAGCAGCTGAACTCGGGGCTTCAGCGCTGGCAGACGATCAAGAAGTTCCGGCTGCTGCCGCGGGATCTGGATGTGGAGCACGGTGAGATCACGCCGAGTCTGAAGCTGAAGCGGCCGGTTGTGGAGCGGGAGTACTCGCATCTCCTGGAGGAGATGTACGCGGGGGCTCGGGAGGCGTAGTTCTTTCGCTTGCCGCGTTCCGCTTGCCGCGTGGGGTTTGGCGCGTGCGGGCTTGGGGGTGCGGGGCTGTGTGGCGGGTGCGGCTGGTGCCGTGGCCTGTCGCGCAGTTCCCCGCGCCCCTTTTGGTTGGGTGCGGCGTGTGTTTTGGTTGGGTGCGCAGTTCCCCGCGCTCCTGAAGATCGCGCAGTTCCCCGCGCCCCTTTTGGTTGGGTGCGGCGTGCGTCGTGGCTGGTCGCGCAGTTCCCCGCGCCCCCTGAAGATCGCGCAGTTCCCCGCGCCCCTGGCGACCGTGCAGTTCCCGGCACCCCTGGCGAACGTGCAGTTTCGCGCGGGTTGGGGCGTTGTTCTTCGTGGGGGCGTTTTGGGGTGCGGCACCGTAGCACGGATGGGGGGTGGGGTGGCGTTGATTGGTGACTCGGTGCTTATGGGCGGGGTCTTTCTGTCACTGTGGCGGGCGACAGATGTGCATTCGTCCTACTGCTCGGGAGCCGTCCATGGGGGCCATTCCGGTGCAACGGGAGACCGTTCCCCTCGCGTCCGCGCGGCCCGGTGACCCTCGCTTCCGTACGACCGTGAGCGGGGGGTCGCTCGCGCCCGCGAACGCGCGGGGGCTGGCGCGCGGCGCGTTCCGGCAGTGGACGGAGCTCGGGGTGGCGGGGGCCGACCTGCTCGGCGAGCGGCTGGCGGGCGACGCCCTGGTCGTGGTCAGCGAACTGGTCACCAACGCCGTGGTGCACACCGGGACCGACGTCGAGCTGGCCTGTCGGCTGGAGCCCGACAACGGGTCCCTCGTCGTCGAGGTCAGCGACCGGCGCCCCGCCCGGCCGCCCGTCGGCGGCGCGGCGGAGGGCCACGAGTACGGGGGCGGTCTGCGGCTCGTCGCGGGGCTCGCCGAGAGCTGGGGCGTCACCTACCGCGGGGGAGCCAGGACCGTCTGGGCGCGGCTCGGCGGCGAGGACGGCGGCTGTGATCCGGACACCGCCCTGGACGCCGCCGCCCTGTTCGGTCACGAGGCCGCGCGGGCGGACCGCGACGGCGACTGGCTCGGCCGTGGCGCGCTGTCCTTCCTCGCCGAGGCCTCCGACCTGCTCGCCGGACAGCTCGACGAGGACCTGGTGGCCGCGCTGACCGGGCAGCTGATCGTGCCGCGCCTCGCCGACTGGTGCGCGATCTGGCTGGAGGACGAGGCCACCGGGCGCGGCTGGAGCGAGGGCGGCGGGGTGCCCGGACCGCGCCTCGGGCGGGTCTGGCACGGCTGCGAGGACCGGACCGAGGAACTGCGCCGCGCCCTGGAGAAGGAACCGCCCCGCCCGCCGGACGGCCTGCGCTCCGGGCCCGTCGGGCACCCCTGGCCCGCCACCGCCCTCGCGCCGGGCGCCCCGTACGGCTCGGCGCTCGCGTACCGGCTGATCGCCGGCGGCCGCCCGCTGGGCACGCTCGTCATCGGCCGCGCCGGGATCCTGCGCTTCCCCGACGAGATCACCGGGCTGGTCGAGGACCTGGCCCGCCGGGTCGCGCTCGCGATCGGCGCCGCCCGGCAGTACGCCCGCCAGGCCACCATCAGCGCCGTGCTCCAGCGCGGCCTGCTGCCCGGGGCGGTCGCCCAGATCCCGGGCGTGCGCAGCGCGCTCGTCTACGAGCCGCGCGACAAGGGCGGCCCGAGCGGCGACTTCTACGACCTCTTCCCGGCCGGCGACGGCCGCTGGTGCTTCGCCGTGGGCGACGTCCAGGGCAAGGGTCCCGAGGCCGCCGTCGTCACCGGCCTCGCCCGGCCCTGGCTGCGGCTGCTGGCCCGCGAGGGCTACCGCGTCGCCGACGTCCTGGACCGCCTCAACCAGCTGCTCCTCGACGACGCCACCGAGACCGCCGACGCAGCCGCCCGTGCCCTGGTGGGCCCGGCCCCGCCCGGGGACGGGCCGCAGACACGCTTCCTGTCGCTGCTGTTCGGCGAGCTCGTGCCCTTCGACGGCGGGGTCCGCTGCACCCTGGCCTCGGCCGGACACCCGCTGCCGCTGCTGCTCGGCCCGGACGGCGGGGTCCGTACGGTCGCGCGGCCGCAGACCCTGCTCGGGGTCGTCGAGGACGAGACGTACACCAGCCAGACCTTCGCGCTGCGGCCCGGCGACAGCCTGCTCTGCGTCACGGACGGGGTCACCGAGCGGCGCGACGGCTCACGCCAGTTCGACGACGGCGACGGCCTCGCCACCGCGCTCGCCGGCTGCGCGGGCCTGGACGCCGAACTGATCGCGGAACGCATCCGACGGCTCGTCCACGACTTCGGGGACCAGCCCCCGGAGGACGACCTGGCCCTGCTGGTCCTCCAGGCCGAACGGCCCCGGACCTGAGAGAACCCCGGCGGGACGCCCGGAACCGGCCCGGGCCGGGGACGGGGGACACATGGGGGACACTGGAGGACATGCCCTCCGCACTTCCCGACGGCGAGCCCGTCCCCGCCGACGGCGCGCTGCCCGCGTCCGCGCGCGCCGGGTCCGCCGACCGGCCCCTCGGCTTCTACCTGCACGTTCCGTACTGCGCGACCCGCTGCGGCTACTGCGACTTCAACACCTACACCGCGACCGAGCTGCGCGGCACCGGCGGTGTGCTCGCCTCCCGCGACAACTACGCCGAGACCCTGATCGACGAGATCCGCCTCGCCCGCAAGGTGCTCGGCGACGACCCGCGCGAGGTCCGCACGGTCTTCGTCGGCGGCGGCACACCGACCCTGCTGGCCGCCGACGACCTCGTACGGATGCTGGGGGCCGTCCGCGACGAGTTCGGCCTGGCACCCGACGCCGAGGTCACCACGGAGGCCAACCCGGAGTCGGTCGGCCCGGCCTATCTGAGCGCCCTGCGCGAGGGCGGCTTCAACCGCGTCTCCTTCGGCATGCAGAGCGCCCGGCAGCACGTGCTGAAGGTCCTGGACCGCACGCACACCCCCGGCCGCCCCGAGGCCTGTGTCGCGGAGGCCCGGCAGGCGGGCTTCGAGCACGTCAATCTCGACCTGATCTACGGCACCCCCGGCGAGTCCGACGACGACTGGCGGGCCTCGCTGGAGGCGGCGCTCGGAGCGGGCCCCGACCATGTCTCGGCGTACGCCCTGATCGTCGAGGAGGGCACCCAGCTCGCCCGGCGCATCCGGCGCGGCGAGGTCCCGATGACCGACGACGACGTCCACGCCGACCGCTATCTCATCGCCGAGCAGATGCTCTCGGAGGCGGGCTTCGACTGGTACGAGGTGTCCAACTGGGCCACCTCCGAGGCCGCCCGCTGTCTGCACAACGAGCTCTACTGGCGCGGCGCCGACTGGTGGGGCGCGGGCCCCGGAGCGCACTCCCACGTGGGCGGCGTGCGCTGGTGGAACGTCAAGCATCCGGGGGCGTACGCGGCGGCGCTCGCGGAGGGCCGTTCCCCGGGCGCGGGCCGTGAGCTGCTGACCGACGAGGACCGCAGGGTCGAGCGCGTCCTCCTCGAGCTGCGCCTGCGCGAGGGCGCGCCCCTGGACCTGCTGAAGGCGGACGGACTGGCCGCCGCCCGCCGGGCGCTGTCCGACGGACTGCTCCGGCCGGAGCCGTACGACGAGGGCCGCGCGGTGCTGACCCTGCGGGGACGGCTGCTGGCGGACGCGGTGGTCAGGGACCTGGTGGACTGAGCGGCTGGGCCCACCGGACGGCCGCCGCCGGAGCCCCGCCCCGAGGCCACCGGACGGCCGCCGCCGGAGCCCCGCCCCGGGGCCCACCGGACAGCCGACGCCGGAGCCTCGGGACCCACCGGACGGCCGGCGCCCCGGCCGCGCCCCGCCTCAGGGCTCGACCGGCACCGTCACATGGTCGATCAGCCGCTCCACGCAGCCCAGCAGCTCCGGCTCCAGGTCCTTGTACGACCCGACCCGTCCCAGGATCGCCTGCCACACCGCGCCGGTGTTCTCCGGCGGCCAGCCCAGGGCCCGGCACACGCCCGTCTTCCAGTCCTGGCCGCGCGGGACGCGGGGCCACCCGGCGATCCCCAGGGACGCCGGTTTCACGGCCTCCCAGATGTCGATGTAGGGGTGGCCCACCACCAGGGCGTGCTCGCCGGTCACCTCCTGCGCGATGCGCCACTCCTTGGAGCCCGGCACGAGGTGGTCCACCAGGACGCCGAGGCGGGCGTCCGGGCCGGGGGCGAACTCCGCGACGATCGCCGGGAGGTCGTCCACGCCCTCCAGGTACTCCACGACCACGCCCTCGATGCGCAGGTCGTCGCCCCAGACCTTCTCGACGAGCTCGGCGTCGTGGCGGCCCTCGACGTAGATCCGCCCGGCCCGGGCCACCCGCGCGCGGGCGCCGGGCACGGCCACCGAACCGGACGCCGTACGGGCGGGGCGGGCGGGGGCGCAGGACGGGCGCACGAGCGTCACCGCCCGCCCCTCCAGCAGGAAACCGCGCGGCTCCAGCGGGAACACCCGGTGCTTGCCGAAGCGGTCCTCCAGCGTCACCGTGCCCGCCTCGCAGCGGATCACCGCGCCGCAGAAGCCGGTGCCGGGCTCCTCGACCACCAGACCCGGCTCGGCCGGGACCTCGGGAACCGGCTGGGGCTTCTTCCACGGCGGGGTGAGGTCGGCGGAGTACTGGCGCATTCGGATGACGATAGGAGAAGCCGGGGCCCCGTCAGGGCGACACGCCGAACCGCCGCGCCAGCTCGTCCCGCTGCCGCCGGACGAACGCGGCGTCCACCACCGCTCCGTGACCGGGGACGTACAGCGCGTCCTCGCCGCCCAGGGCGAGCAGCCGGTCCAGCGCGTCCGGCCACCGGGAGGGCACCGCGTCCGGGCCCGACTGCGGCTCGCCGGACTCCTCGACCAGATCGCCGCAGAAGACGACCTCGGGCGAGCCGGGGACCAGGACCGCGAGATCGTGGGCGGTGTGGCCGGGGCCCACGTTGGCCAGCAGGACCTGGCGGCCGCCGCCCAGGTCCAGGGTCCACTCGCCGGTGACGTGGTGGCGGGGCGCGGCCAGCGCGGCCGAGGCCTCGCGCGCCGCCTCGGCGTCCAGACCGTGGCGCACCGCGTCCGCGCGCAGTTCGTCGCCCGCGCGGGCCCCGGTCAGGGCCCCGTCCACGCCCACCGCGCCGAACACCTCCGCGCCGGGAAACGCCGCCGCGCCGAAGACATGGTCGAAGTGGGGGTGGGTGAGCGCGAGATGGGTCACATCGTGGCCGGCCAGCCATTCGGCCCGCGTCCGCAGCAGATTCCCTTCAGACAGGCTCGAACCCGCGTCGATCAGCAGCGCCGCGCCGTCTCCGAGGACCAGCCCCGCCGTGCAGTCCCACACCGGGAGCCGGCACCGGCCGACCCCTGTGGCCAGCGGCTCCCATCCCAGGTCTTCCCAAGTCACCGTCATACCGCGACGCTAACGGTGACCCCCGCGCGGGGCACGGTCGTACGGGACCGGTCTTGCCGGGGGGCCACCCGACAGCCGTACACTGGGCCGGTGAGGCTGGCACTCCTATGTTCCGAGTGCCAGGCGGGGGAAACAGAGGGACAGAGCGCCAGGGTGACGACTGCTGGAGGTGTGCGCGATGCTCAGTGAACGAAGGCTCCAGGTGCTGCGCGCCATCGTCCAGGACTACGTCGGAACCGAGGAACCGGTCGGCTCCAAGGCCCTCACGGAGCGCCACAACCTCGGCGTCTCCCCGGCGACCGTGCGCAACGACATGGCGGCCCTGGAGGACGAGGGCTTCATCGCGCAGCCGCACACCAGCGCCGGGCGGATCCCGACCGACAAGGGCTACCGGCTGTTCGTCGACAAGCTCGCCGAGGTCAAGCCTCTCACCGCGCCCGAGAAGCGGGCGATCCAGAACTTCCTCGACGGCGCCGTCGACCTCGACGACGTCGTGGCCCGCACGGTGCGGCTGCTCGCGCAGCTCACCCGGCAGGTGGCCGTCGTGCAGTACCCCTCGCTGACCCGGTCCACGGTCCGGCACGTCGAGCTGCTGTCGATGGCCCCGGCCCGGGTGATGCTGGTGCTGATCACCGACACCGGCCGGGTCGAGCAGCGGATGGTCGACTGCCCGGCGCCGTTCGGCGAGGCCTCGCTCGCGGATCTGCGGGCGCGGCTGAACAGCCGGGTGGCGGGCCGGCGCTTCACGGATGTGCCCCCGCTGGTGCAGGATCTGCCGGAGGCCTTCGAACCGGAGGACCGCGGCACGGTCCAGACGGTCCTCTCCACCCTCCTGGAGACGCTCGTCGAACAGACCGAGGAGCGGCTGATGATCGGCGGCACCGCCAATCTGACGCGCTTCGGACATGACTTCCCCCTCACCATCCGTCCCGTCCTGGAGGCCCTCGAGGAGCAGGTCGTGCTCCTCAAGCTCCTGGGCGAGGCGGGGGATTCGGGCATGACCGTGCGCATCGGTCACGAGAACGCCTACGAGGGACTCAACTCCACGTCGGTGGTGTCGGTGGGCTACGGTTCGGGCGGCGAGGCAGTCGCCAAACTCGGCGTGGTCGGACCGACCCGCATGGATTACCCGGGAACGATGGGAGCGGTACGCGCAGTGGCACGTTACGTCGGACAGATCCTGGCGGAGTCGTAAGTGGCCACGGACTACTACGCCGTTCTCGGCGTGCGTCGCGACGCGTCGCAGGATGAGATCAAGAAGGCCTTCCGGCGGCTCGCGCGCGAGCTGCACCCGGACGTGAACCCGGACCCGAAGACCCAGGAGCGGTTCAAGGAGATCAACGCCGCTTACGAGGTGCTGTCGGACCCGCAGAAGAAGCAGGTCTACGACCTCGGCGGCGACCCGCTCTCGCAGGCCGGCGGCGCGGGCGCGGGCTTCGGCGCGGGCGGCTTCGGCAACTTCTCGGACATCATGGACGCGTTCTTCGGCACGGCGTCCCAGCGCGGCCCGCGTTCGCGTACGCGGCGCGGCCAGGACGCGATGATCCGGATCGAGGTCGAGCTCGACGAGGCGGCCTTCGGCACGACCAAGGACATCCAGGTCGACACGGCCATCGTCTGCACCACGTGCAGCGGCGAGGGCGCGGCGCCGGGCACCTCCGCGCAGACCTGCGACATGTGCCGCGGCCGTGGTGAGGTCTCCCAGGTCACCCGGTCCTTCCTGGGCCAGGTCATGACCTCGCGGCCCTGCCCGCAGTGCCAGGGCTTCGGAACCGTCGTGCCGACTCCGTGTCCGGAGTGCGCCGGTGACGGCCGGGTCCGCTCCCGCCGGACCCTGACGGTGAAGATCCCGGCCGGTGTCGACAACGGCACCCGGATCCAGCTCGCCGGCGAGGGCGAGGTCGGCCCCGGCGGTGGTCCGGCCGGCGACCTCTACGTCGAGATCCACGAGCTGCCGCACTCGACGTTCCAGCGGCGCGGCGACGACCTGCACTGCACGGTGACCATCCCGATGACGGCGGCGGCCCTCGGCACGAAGGTGCCGCTGGAGACCCTCGACGGCATGGAGGAGGTCGACATCCGGCCCGGCACCCAGTCCGGCCAGTCGATCCCGCTGCACAACCGGGGCGTCACCCACCTGCGCGGCGGCGGCCGCGGCGACCTCATCGTCCACGTCGAGGTCCAGACCCCGAACAAGCTCGACCCGGAGCAGGAGCGTCTGCTGCGCGAGCTGGCCAAACTCCGCGGCGAGGAACGCCCCCAGGGACAGTTCCAGCCTGGGCAGCAGGGGTTGTTCTCGCGGTTGAAGGATGCCTTCAACGGTCGCTGACGTGTGCCGGGCCGGCTGCCGGGGGTCCGGGGGTCGGCCCCCGGGCGGGCACGGTCAGCCGGGGCAGCAGGGGTTGTTCCCGCGGTTGAAGGACGCGTTCAACGGTCGCTGATCCGCAGGCTCCGGACGGTCTCGCCGTACGGCTCGGGTGGCTTTCGCAAACAGGTGAAAGCCGCCCGTGCCACAGGCCTATGCCTCCCGGAAGTCCCGATTCGGACTTGTTCGAAGGACGTGACAACATGCGGGCATGTCCTCCGCGCTGACCGGTCTTCTCCCCCTTCCGATCGTGCAGGCCCCCATGGCGGGCGGCGTCTCCGTGCCGCAGCTCGCCGCCGCCGTGTCCGAGGCCGGAGGGCTCGGCTTCCTGGCCGCCGGGTACAAGACGACGGACGGCATGTACCAGGAGATCAAGCAGCTGCGCGGACTGACCTCCCGCCCCTTCGGCGTGAACCTCTTCATGCCGGTCCTCGAACACCCCGACCCCGCCGCGGTCGACGTCTACGCCCACCAGCTCGCCGGCGAGGCCGCCTGGTACGAGACCGAGCTGGGCGATCCCGACAGCGGCCGCGACGACGGCTACGACAACAAGCTGGCCGTCCTGCTGGACAACCCCGTCCCGGCGGTCTCCTTCCACTTCGGCGTGCCCACCGCGGAGGCCCTGGCGGCCCTGCGCCGCGTCGGCACCGTCACGCTCGTCACCGCGACCACCGCCGAGGAGGCGCTCGCGGTGGAGCGGGCCGGCGCCGACGCGGTGATCGTGCAGGGCCTGGAGGCCGGCGGCCATCAGGGCACCCACCGCGACCTGCCCGGGGCCGAGCGGGCCGGGACGGGCCTGCTGTCCCTCGTCGCGCAGGTCCGCGAGACCGTCGCCCTGCCGATCGTCGCCGCCGGCGGAATCATGCGCGGCAGCCAGATCGCCGCCGTGCTCGCCGCGGGCGCGAGCGCCGCACAGCTCGGCACCGCGTTCCTCGCCACCCCCGAGTCCGGGGCGCCCGCGCTGCACAAACAGGCGCTGACCGACCCCCTCTACGTACGCACCGAGCTCACCCGGGCGTTCTCCGGGCGCCCGGCCCGCGGGCTGGTGAACCGCTTCGTGCGCGAGCACGGCCCCTACGCCCCCGCCGCCTACCCCGACGTCCACCACCTCACCGCGCCGCTGCGCAAGGCGGCCGCGAAGGCCGGCGACGCCCAGGCGATGTCGCTGTGGGCGGGCCAGGGGCACCGCATGGCACGGGACCTGCCCGCCGGGCGGCTGGTGGAGGTACTGGCCGGGGAACTCGCCGCGGCCAGGACAGCGTTGTCGGACCTTCCGGCACAAGGAGGTGCGCACGGATGACGGCTCCCGTGTTCGTGGTCGACCGGCTCGACGGTGTGGGACGCGAGTTCGTGCTCGACGGCCCCGAGGGACGGCACGCCGTCTCGGTGAAGCGGCTGCGGTCCGGTGAGGACGTGGTGCTCACCGACGGGCTCGGGCGCTGGGCCGAGGGCGTGGTGAAGGCCGCCGAGGGCAAGGACCGGCTGGTGGTGGAGCTCGCCCAGGTCCACGAGGAGCCCGAGGAACAGCCCCGGATCACCGTCGTGCAGGCGCTGCCCAAGGGCGACCGCGGTGAACTCGCCGTGGAGACCATGACGGAGACCGGCGTGGACGCGATCGTCCCGTGGGCCGCCTCCCGCTGCATCACGCAGTGGAAGGGCGAGCGCGGGCTGAAGGCCCTCGCCAAGTGGCGGGCCACCGCCCGGGAGGCGGGCAAGCAGTCCCGCCGGGTGCGCTTCCCGGAGGTCGCGGACGCCGCGACGAGCAAGCAGGTTGCGGCATTTCTCGCCAAAGCCGACTTCGCCGCCGTGCTCCACGAGAGCGGCGAGGAACCCCTCGCCACCGCCGAACTGCCCGCCGAGGGCGAGATCGTGCTGGTCGTCGGCCCCGAAGGGGGCGTGTCCCCCGAGGAGTTGGCGCTGTTCACGGAAGCGGGCGCGAAGCCGTACGTCCTCGGGCGTACCGTGCTGCGGACATCCACCGCCGGCACCGCGGCGGCGGCCCTGCTGCTGGGCCGTACCGGCCGCTGGTCCTGAGGACAGGGGAAGGTCATGGAACTTGCCCAGGTACGGCTGCTGGTGACGGACTTCGCCGCCTGCTACCGCTTCTACGCCGACGTCCTCGGCCTCAAGCCCCGGTCGGGCGCGACCGAAGGTCCGTACGAGAAGTTCAGCCCCGCCACCGGCTCCGCGGGCATCGCGCTGCAGGACCGGGCGATGATGGCCGCGGTGCTGGGCGAACTGGGCGACACGGCGGCCGGGCACCGGTCCCTGGTGGTGCTGCGGGTGGACGACCTCGACGCGTACTGCGAGCAGATCACCGGCCGCGGCGCCGAACTCCTGCACGGCCCGGCGCCGATGACCGACCGGATGCGGGTGGCCCATCTCAAGGACCCCGAGGGCAACCTGGTGGAGCTTCAGGAGTGGCTGCTGCTCCGGGGCTAGACCCGGGGGAAGGGCCCTGGCGCACACGCGCGGTGGCCGTATGCGCACTACCGCGACGGGCGGGGCGGTGGCAGGCTGTCCTCCATGGGGGCATTGCGACGGATTTGGCGCGGCGGACGAGGACGACGGACCCAGCGGGGCGCGGCCGCGCTGGCGCTCGCGGTGATCGCCGTGGGCGGGGCGGCGGCGTGCGACCCGGCGGGCCTGAGTTCGGCCACGGTCTCGTTCACCACCGACCAGTTGGCCACCCGGGAGCTGGAGCGGCTGAACGCCGACGTGCGCTGGCTCACCTGCACGGCCGAGGTGGACGGCGGCGACAGCGCCTCGCCGTCCGCGACGCAGGACGACGTGGCCACCGTCCACTGCGAGGGCGAGACCGACGACGGCAAGGACATCACGGTCGACGGCCGGGTGACCCGCGCGGTCGACGGGGCGTGCGTGCGCGGCGACCTGACCGCGAAGGTCGACGGCAGGCAGGTGTTCCGCGTGCAGGGCCTCGGCGACTGCGACGCCGCCCCCACCCCGCCCGCGGGCCAGGTGCCCGGCCCCGCCGTCACGGTGACGGTCACCCAGACCGTCTGGTGCGACGACTACCCGCAGTGCCGCCCGGTGCAGGGCAAGTAGCCCCCGACGGCGGCCAGGCAGCTCCCGGAGGCCGCCAAGCAGTCCCCGACGGCGGCCAGGCAGCTCCCGGAGGCCGCCAAGCAGCTCCAGGCGGTCGCCAAGCAGTCCCCGGCGATGACCAAGTGATCCGAACCGCCCGCCTCGCCCGCCTCCGCTGCATACGCTTGATCGCGTGACGCAGACCGCAGCTCCGGCCCCGTCGGCCTATCTCCGCTTCCCGCACCTGCACGGCGAGTCGGTCGCCTTCGTCGCCGAGGACGACGTCTGGCTCGCGCCGCTCGACGGCGGCCGGGCGTGGCGGGTGAGCGCCGACAACATGCCGGTGACCATGCCGCGCATATCGCCCGACGGCACCACCGTCGCCTGGACCTCCACCCGCGACGGCGCCCCCGAGGCGCACATCGCCGCGGCCGACGGCGGCCCCGCCCGGCGGCTGACGTACTGGGGCAGCGCGAAGACCCAGGTGCGCGGCTGGACCCCGGACGGCCGGGTCCTGGTGCTCAGCACCCACGGCCAGGCCACCCTGCGCCGCACCTGGGCACGGGCCGTCCCGCTCGACGGCGGCCCGGCCGAGACCCTGCCCTACGGCCCCGTCGGCGACGTGGCGTTCGGCCCGGCCACGGTGCTGCTCTCCGCGCCGATGGGCCGCGAGGCGGCGTGGTGGAAGCGCTACCGGGGCGGTACCGCGGGCAAGTTGTGGATCGACCGGGCCGCCGAGGGCGAGGAAGGCGCCGGCGAGTTCGTCCGGCTCCACGAGAACCTCGACGGCAACATCGAGCACCCCTGCTGGGTGGGCGAGCGCCTCGCCTTCCTCTCCGACCACGAGGGCACCGGTGCGCTGTACTCCTCCCTCGCCGACGGCTCCGACCTGCGCCGCCACACCCCTCTCGACAGCTTCTACGCCCGGCACGCGACGAGCGACGGCCGCCGGGTCGTCTACGCCAGCGCGGGCGAACTCTGGCTCCTGGACGACCTGGAGGGCGCCGAGCCGCGCCGCCTGGACGTCCGGCTCGGCGGCCAGCGCACCGACCGGCAGCCCCACACGGTGGACGCCGGCCGCTGGTTCGGCTCCGCGTCCCCCGACCACAGCGCCCGCGGCAGCGCGGTGAACGTGCGCGGCGCGGTCCACTGGGTCACCCACCGCGCCGGCCCCACCCGCGTCCTGGCGGCCGAACCCGGCGTCCGCGCCCGGCTGCCGCGCACCTTCCGCGTCGAGGGCGAGGAATGGGCGGTGTGGGTGACGGACGCCGAGGGCGAGGACGCCCTGGAGTTCGCGCCCGCCACCGGCCCCGCGCCCGGCACGACCGCGCGCCGTGTCGCGGCCGGCCGGCTGGGCCGGGTCCTCGGCCTCGCCATGGCCCCCGACGGCACCCGCGCCGCGGTCGCCGCGCACGACGGCCGCGTGCTCCTCGTGGAACGCGAGAGCGGCGAGGTCCGCGAACTCGACCGCAGCGAGCACGGAGACGTGTCCGGCCTCGCCTTCTCGCCCGACTCCGGCTGGCTCGCCTGGTCCCACCCCGGCCCGCACCCGCTCAGCCAGCTCAGGCTCGCCAACACCACCGACCTGACGGTCACCGAGGCGACCCCGCTGCGCTTCCAGGACTACGCGCCCGCCTTCACCCTGGACGGCAGGCACCTCGCGTTCCTCTCCACCCGCTCCTTCGACCCGGTCTACGACGAGCACGTCTTCGACCTGGCCTTCGTCACCGGATCGCGTCCGCATCTGATCACCCTCGCCGCGACCACGCCCTCGCCCTTCGGCCCGCAGCGCCACGGCCGCCCCTTCGAGGTGTCCGACAAGGACGAGACCCCGGACAGCGAGGGCACCCCCACCACCCGTATCGACCTCGACGGCCTCGCCGACCGCATCGTGCCCTTCCCGGTCGAGGCCGCCCGCTACTCCAACCTGCGCGCCGCCAAGGACGGTGTGCTGTGGCTGCGCCACCCCGTGCGCGGTGTCCTCGGTGTCTCCCGGGCCACGCCCGACGCGCCCGACCCGCACACCGAGCTGGAGCGCTACGACCTCGCCGAGCAGCGCGTGGAGCATCTCGCCTCCGACGCCGACCACTTCGCGGTCAGCGGTGACGGCAAGCGGGTCCTGCTGTGGACCGACGGCCACCTCAAGGTCGTCCCCAGCGACCGGCGGGCCTCCTCGGACGCCGACAGCGACTCCAACATCACCGTCGACCTCGGGCGGGTCCGCAGGACGATCGACCCGGCCGCCGAGTGGCGCCAGATGTTCGACGAGACCGGCCGCATCATGCGCGACCACTTCTGGCGCGCCGACATGAACGGCGTCGACTGGGACGCCGTCCTGGACCGCTACCGCCCCCTCGTCGACCGCGTCGCCACCCACGACGACCTCGTCGACCTGCTCTGGGAGGTGCACGGCGAACTGGGCACCTCCCACGCCTACGTCATCCCGGGCGGCGGCCACGGCGGCGACCGGCAGGGCCTGCTGGGCGCCGACCTCTCGCGCCACGAGGACGGCACCTGGCGGGTGGACCGTGTCCTGCCCACCGAGACCTCGGACCCCGAGGCCCGCTCCCCGCTGGCCGCCCCGGGCGTGGCCGTGCGGCCGGGGGACGCCGTCGTCGCGGTCGCGGGAGTGCCGGTGGACCCGGTGACCGGCCCCGGGCCGCTCCTCGTGGGCACGGCGGACCGGCCGGTGGAACTGACCGTCGCCCCCTCGGGCGGCGGCGACCTCCGCCATGCCGTGGTGGTCCCCCTGGCCGACGAGGAGCCCCTGCGCTACCACGCCTGGGTCGCCGACCGCCGCGCCCATGTCCACCGCGTCTCCGGCGGCCGCCTCGGCTATCTGCACGTCCCCGACATGCAGGCCCCCGGCTGGGCGCAGATCCACCGCGACCTCAGGGTGGAGGTCGCGCGCGAGGGACTCGTCGTCGACCTGCGCGAGAACCGCGGCGGCCACACCTCCCAGCTCGTCGTGGAGAAACTGGCCCGCCGCATCGTCGGCTGGGCCGTCCCGCGCGGCATGCGGCCCTACAGCTACCCCCAGGACGCCCCGCGCGGCCCGGTGGTCGCCGTGGCCAACGAGTTCTCCGGCTCCGACGGCGACATCGTCAACGCCGCCATCAAGGCGCTCGGCCTCGGCCCGGTCGTCGGGGTGCGCACCTGGGGTGGGGTCGTCGGCATCGACAGCCGTTACCGCCTGGTGGACGGCACGCTGATCACCCAGCCCAAGTACGCCTTCTGGCTGGACGGTTACGGCTGGGGCGTGGAGAACCACGGCGTGGACCCGGACGTGGAGGTCGTACAGACGCCGCAGGACTGGGCGGCGGGCCGGGACACCCAGCTCGACGAGGCGATCCGGCTGGCCCTGGAGGCGCTCGGGACCCGGCCGCCGAAGACACCCCCGGTCGTCGGCGCCGAGGAGTGACCGGCCACGGCGAACTCGCGGACGCCGACGATACGATGCCTCACGTCACCCCACCCCGGAGGGAGCCGCATGGCGGGCGAAGCTCAGGAAGACTGCCTGTTCTGCAAGATCGTCGCGAAGCACATCCCCGCGACGATCGTGCGCGAGACGGACACCACGGTCGCCTTCCGCGACATAAACCCGCAGGCTCCCACCCACGTCCTGGTGATCCCCAAGGTCCACTACGCCAATGCCGCCGAACTGGCCGCCGCGGAGCCGGCGATCGCCGCCGACGTGCTGCGCGAGGCCCGGTCCGTCGCGGACGAGGACAAGCTGGACAGCTACCGCATCGTCTTCAACACGGGCAGCGGCGCGGGCCAGACGGTGTGGCACGCCCACGCCCATGTCCTCGGAGGCCGCGGCCTCGAATGGCCCCCGGGATAAGTCGTCGTGTCCGCTCGTGAACTGGTGGTGCTGGGCACCGCCAGCCAGGTTCCGACCAGGCATCGCAACCACAACGGCTATTTCCTGCGCTGGGACGGCGACGGCCTGCTGTTCGACCCCGGCGAGGGTACGCAGCGCCAGATGCTGCACGCCGGGGTCGCCGCGCACGACCTGAACCGGATCTGTGTCACGCATTTCCACGGCGACCACTCGCTGGGCCTGGCCGGGGTGATCCAGCGCGTCAACCTCGACCAGGTTCCGCACGAGGTCACCGCCCACTTCCCGGAGTCCGGCCGCCGCTTCTTCGACCGGCTCCGGTACTCCACGGCCTACCGGGAGTCGGTCCGGCTCACCGAGGCCCCGGTGGCAGGGGACGGTGTCATCGCCGAGACGCCCGGCTACCTGCTGGAGGCCCGCAGGCTCTCCCACCCCGTGGAGTCCTTCGGCTACCGCCTGACCGAGCCCGACGGCCGCCGCATGCTGCCCGAGAAGCTGGCCGCGCACGGCGTCAAGGGCCCGGACGTGGGCCGCATCCAGCGCGACGGGGTGCTCGACGGCCTGTTCCTGGAGGAGGTCAGCGAGGTGCGGCGCGGACAGCGGTTCGCGTTCGTCATGGACACCCGGCTGTGCGACGGGGCGTTCGCGCTCGCCGAGGGCTGCGACATGCTGGTCATCGAGTCGACGTTCCTCGACGAGGACGAGCGACTCGCCACGGACCACGGTCATCTGACGGCGGGCCAGGCCGCGAGGGTGGCCCGGGAGGGCGGTGTGCGCCACCTCGTGCTCACCCACTTCAGCCAGCGCTACACCGACCCGGAGGAGTTCGAGCGCCAGGCGCGCGCGGCCGGGTTCGAGGGCGAGCTGACCGTGGCGCACGACCTGCTCCGGGTCGCCCTTCCGAAGCGCCGCTAGGGCCTGTCGCCGACCGCGGCGGTTCCGAAACGACGGCGAGACGGTCGTACGATGCCGTAATGCCCCTCCCCAAAGCCGAACTGCACCTCCACATCGAAGGCACGCTGGAGCCGGAACTGGCCTTCGAGCTGGCCGCGCGCAACGGCGTGACCCTGCCGTACGCCGACACGGACGCGCTCCGCGAGGCGTACCGCTTCGACGACCTCCAGTCCTTCCTGGACCTGTACTACGAGCTGATGGCGGTCCTGCGCACCGAGCGGGACTTCGCCGATCTCGCCGACGCCTATCTCGCGCGCGCCGCCGCGCAGGGGGTGCGGCACGCGGAGATCTTCTTCGACCCGCAGGCCCACCTCGCGCGCGGTGTGTCCATGGGCACGGTCGTCGAGGGGCTGTGGCGGGCGCTGGAGCACAGCGAGGAGAACCACGGAGTCTCCACCCGGCTGATCATGTGCTTCCTGCGCGACGAGTCCGCCGAGTCCGCGCTGCGGACGCTGGACGAGGCCGAGCCGTATCTGCACCGGATCACCGGCGTGGGGCTGGACTCGGCCGAGGTCGGCCATCCGCCGGCGAAGTTCCGCGCGGTGTACGAGGCGGCCGCCGCGCTCGGGCTGCGCCGGGTCGCGCACGCGGGAGAGGAGGGCCCACCGGAGTACATCACCGAGGCCCTGGACGTGCTCGGCGTGGAGCGCGTCGACCACGGGCTGCGCTGCATGGAGGACCCGGCGCTGGTGGCCCGGCTGGTCCGGGACCGCGTCCCGCTGACGCTGTGCCCGCTGTCCAACGTCCGGCTGCGCGCGGTGGACGCACTCGCCGAGCACCCGCTGCCCGCGATGCTGGACGCGGGCCTGCTGTGCACGGTGAACTCCGACGACCCCGCCTACTTCGGCGGCTACGCGGGCGACAACTTCACCGCCGTGCGCGAGGAACTGCACCTCGGCGACGAGGCCCTGCGCACCCTGGCGCGCAACTCCTTCCTCGCCTCCTTCCTGGAGGACGACGAGGAACGCCGGGCGCGCTGCCTCGCCGAGGTCGAGGCGTACGCGTTCTAAGGCGGCCGGTTCCGGTTCTGGGCGTCTGCTTCCGGCGACCGCCGTCGCGCAGCGCCTCAGGCCGCCTTGGCCGTCTGCGGGGCCGGGCTCTCCACAGGGATCTCGACCACGGGCAGCGGCCGACGGCCCGCCCGCATCGCCACGGCCGTCATCGGTACGGCGATCAGCAGCAGCCCGGCCGCCAGGATGGCGCCCATCGCCGGGAAGCCCGCCTGCGCGGAGAGCAGACTGCCGGTCAGCGGGCCCGCGGCCGTGCCCAGCGAGGACGCCGAGCCGGCGAACACCGCCCAGCGGCCGCGCGGATCGAGGGAGGCGGCGAGGCCGATCAGATACGACAGGACGATCGGGTAGCAGGCGTTCCAGGCGATCTCGCCGCCCGCGAAGGCCGGCAGACCGGTGGCCGAGGCGCTGACCACGATGCACCCGGCGATCAGGACCGTTCCCGCGCCGACGGGCAGCGCGCGGCCGAGCCGGGGACCGAGCGCCCCCGCGCCGAGGACGCCGAGCAGTCCGGCGCCGAGCGCGACAGCGAAGACCGCGCCGACGGTCGCCTCGGTGAGATGGGCCTGGGTCAGCCCGATGCGGCCGCTGACGCCCCACAGCGCATTCTGCGCGAGCGACCAGAAGGGCATGACCGCGACCAGGACGAGACCGGCGCCGAGATGGGGGAGCGGGGCGCGCTCGCGCCGGGCGTACGGGACGGCCGCGGCGGCGGGCAGCCGCCCGGCGAACGGCCATACGGCCATCGCGGTCAGCGCGATCGCGGCCGGTGGCAGCCCGTGGCCGGGGCCGAGGTGCGGGACGGTGAGGTAGACGGCGCCCGCCAGCGCCGAGACGCCGAGCAGACTGAGCGCGGAGGCGCGGTGCGGATCGCGTTCGGCGGCTATCCGGGTGGCGGCGACCGCGGTCACCGTGCCCGAGCCGAAGCCGCCGACGACCGCTCCGGCGACGACGGCCGGTACGGCGTGCAGCAGCGCGGCCGTGCCGTAGCCGATGACGGCGAGCAGCAGTCCGGCGCGGGCGAGGCGGCGCGGCCCTGCCCGCTCGACCAGTGAGGCCAGCAGGAATCCGGCGGTCGCCGAACTCAGGAGCAGCGCGCTGCCGATGGCGCCCGCCTGGGTCGCGGACACGGGCAGATAGGCGTCGAGCCGGCCGACGAGGGTCGGCAGCAGATAAGGAGCGAGGTACCCGGCCGTGAACAGGGCGACGAGCGGCCAGGGAGTGGTGCGGGGGGCGGACACGGGCGTTCCCAGGGCATGCGAAAGAAGCGGCACAAAAGGGGGGATTGGGCGACGACTGTCGACGGACAGGAACGCGCGGGCAATTTGTATCAAGACCGGGCGGGTGCGGGGGAGGGCAGGTGATGTGATGTGGGGCACGTTTCTGTTTGGCGGTCGGAGGGGTGGGTATAAGCGCGGTCGCTGTTCGCATACACATTTATGTTTCACATACATGAACAACTGCCGGAGGTCGTCCCGTGCCCCACGCCCCGACCGTCGCCGAGGTCCGCCTCACGCCCGTGCTGGTCGCCGACCCGCCCCTGCTCAACACCCAGGGTGTCCACCAGCCGTACACGCCACGCCTGATCGTGGAGATCGTGACGGAGGACGGGACCACCGGCGTCGGGGAGACCTACGGCGACACCAGGTACCTCGAACTCGCCCGGCCGCTGGCCGCGCTGCTGCCCGGACGCCGGGTCGACGACCTCAACGGGCTGTTCACGCTGATGGACGGCGTCGGCGTCGACGCCTCACGCGTGGACGAATCCGTCGACGTCGGCGGGCTGCGCGGTGTCCAGACCGCCGACAAGCTCCGCCTGTCCGTCGTCTCCGCCTTCGAGGTCGCCTGTCTCGACGCGCTCGGCAAGGCGCTCGGGCTGCCCGTGCACGCCCTGCTCGGCGGCAAGGTGCGCGACTCCGTCGAGTACAGCGCCTACCTGTTCTACAAGTGGGCCGAGCATCCGCAGGGCGTCCCGGCCGAGCGCGACGACTGGGGCGCGGCCCTCGACCCCGCCGGGATCGTCGGGCAGGCCCGCCTCTTCACCGAGCGCCACGGGTTCACCTCCTTCAAGCTCAAGGGCGGTGTCCTGCCGCCCGACGAGGAGGTCGCCGCCGTGCGCGCCCTCGCCGAGGCGTTCCCGGGGCGGCCGCTGCGGCTCGACCCCAACGGCGCCTGGTCGGTGGAGACGTCCGTGAAGGTCGCCGACGCCCTGCGGGACGTCCTGGAGTACCTGGAGGACCCGGCGCTCGGCACCGCCGCGATGGCCGAGGTCGCCGCGC
This sequence comes from Streptomyces sp. NPDC048600, assembly GCF_055587025.1. Classification (NCBI taxonomy): domain Bacteria; kingdom Bacillati; phylum Actinomycetota; class Actinomycetes; order Kitasatosporales; family Streptomycetaceae; genus Streptomyces; species Streptomyces sp. NPDC048600. The sequence continues at coordinate 334,759 of NZ_JBVJGZ010000006.1, forward strand.
GCACCGACGTGCCGCTCGCCACCAACATGTGCGTGACCACCTTCGGCGAGATCCCCGAGGCGTTCACCCGTGGTGCCGTGCGGATCGTGCTCTCCGACCACCACTACTGGGGAGGGCTGCGCAACACCCAGCACCTGGCCGCCGTGTGCCGCACCTTCGGCGTCGGCATGTCCATGCACTCCAACACCCATCTCGGCATCAGCCTGGCCGCCATGACCCAGGTCGCGGCCACCGTGCCCGGACTGCGCCACGCCTGCGACTCGCACTACCCCTGGCAGTCCGAGGACGTCCTCACGGAGCGCATCGCCTTTACCGGGGGCCGCGTCACGGTCTCCGACGCGCCCGGTCTCGGCGTCGAACTCGACCGTGAACGGCTGGACTTCCTGCACCGGCGCTGGCTGGCGGACGACGGCCGGCTGCGCGACCGTGACGACGCGGCGGCGATGCGGGTCGCCGAGCCGGGGTGGGTGACGCCGGGGGTGCCGCGCTGGTAGGACCGTGTCCGTGGGGGCGGTGGTGCGGGTGCGGCCGGTGCGGTGCGGACGGCCCGCCCGGGGAGATGTGGTGCACACTGGCCTGAATCCACACCATGTGTCCGCCATGTGTCAGGAGCGCCATCGTGATCGCGTCCGAGGTGTCCATGGGGCAGGGGCCGCACCGCAGGTCCCAGGTCGACCCGCTCGCCGGGCTGCGGGCGCCCGCGGACCCGCCGTGGGACGTCTACCTCACCGGCACCGTCTTCCTCGACATCATCTTCACCGGGCTGGACTCCGCGCCCGTGCGCGGCACCGAGTCCTGGGCGCGCGGCATGGGCTCCAGCCCCGGCGGCGTCGCCAACATGGCCACCGCGCTGGCCCGCCTCGGGCTGCGCACCTCCCTCGCGGCGGCCTTCGGCGACGACCACTACGGGGAGTACTGCTGGGACGCGCTGGAGCAGGGCGAGGGGATCGACCTCGGCTCGTCGCGGACGGTGTCGGGCTGGCACTCGCCGGTCACCGTCTCCATGGCCTACGAGGGGGAGCGCACGATGGTCTCCCACGGCCACGAGCCCCCGCCGGAGGAGCCCGCGCCGGACTGCCCGCCCCGGGCCCGGGCCGCCGTCGCCTCCCTCACGCCCGGCAGACGGGCGCCGTGGATTGCGCAGGCCGCGGGGCAGGGGACCCGGCTGTTCGCCGACGTCGGCTGGGACGACACCGGGGCGTGGGATCTCGCGGGGCTGGCGGATCTGGAGCACTGCGAGGCCTTTCTGCCCAACGCGCAGGAGGCCATGCGGTACACCCGCACCGGGTGCCCCCGCGCGGCCGCGCAGGCTCTGTCCGCGTACGTTCCCGTCGTCGTGGTGACGCTCGGAGCGGAGGGGGCCTACGCCATGGACGGGCGGACGGGGGAGACCGCCGAGGTGCCCGCCATCGCCGTCGAGGCGCTCGACCCCACCGGGGCGGGGGACGTGTTCGTGGCCGGTTTCGTCACGGGCACGCTCGCCGGCTGGCCGCTGGCGGACCGGCTGGCCTTCGCGGGGCTGACGGCGGCGCTGTCCGTGCAGGAGTTCGGGGGGTCGCTGTCGGCGCCGGGCTGGAGCGAGGTGGCCGCGTGGTGGCGCAAGGTCCAGTCCCTGGCCGACCAGGACCCCGCGGCCCTGCGCCGCTACGCCTTCCTGGACCGGCTGGTCCCCGACGACTGCGTAAGCCCCTGGCCGCTGCGCCGAGCCGTCCCCACGATCGGCTTCGGCAAATCCACCTGACCCCCGCCCCGGTCCAGGGCCGCTCCCCACCTACCCCGGGCTCGGGCGCCCCCCCACCTGCCCCGATCCAGGGCCGCTCCCAACCCCCCGGGTCCCGGCGTCCCACCACCCGACCCTGGAAGGTGCCGCCGCGCCCACCCGTGCCGCCCCAAGCGGCACGCCTGCCCGCGGCTGGGAGCCGACACCGCCCTGCTTTTAGGGGGCGCGGGGCTGTGCCGATATGCGGCTCCGTCACGTGACCGCGTCCAGCGCACGACGCCCTGCCTTCAGGGGCGCGGGGAACTGCGCGACCAGCCCACCACGGCCCGCACCCGCCCCACGGCACAAGCCGCCCCGCACCAACGGCCACCCCAGTCACATCCACCCCATGAAAAGGCCTACGGCCTCGACCGCCCCCCGGCGTACTCTGGATTGCGCGAGGCCGCCCTCAGCCACGCGGCCGTGAAGAGGAGGAAAAGCAGGCCTACAGAGCCGGCCCATGACTCAGACACCCACAGCTCACAGCCCCGCACAGGGGCAGGCACGAGCACAGTTCACCGTCCCCGCCCAGCATCCGATGGTCACCGTGCTGGGGTCCGGAGACTCCCTTCTGCGCGTGATCGAGAAGGCCTTCCCGGCGGCCGACATCCACGTCCGGGGCAATGAGATCAGCGCGGTCGGCGAAGCGGCGGAAGTCGCCCTGATACAGCGCCTGTTCGACGAGATGATGCTCGTGCTCCGCACCGGGCAGCCGATGACGGAGGACGCAGTGGAACGCTCGATCGCCATGCTGAGGGCGAGCGAGAACGGCGAAGGCCCGGAGGAGACCCCGGCCTCGGTTCTCACCCAGAACATCCTGTCCTCGCGCGGCCGCACCATCCGCCCCAAGACGCTCAACCAGAAGCGCTACGTCGACGCGATCGACAAGCACACGATCGTCTTCGGCATCGGCCCCGCGGGTACCGGCAAGACCTACCTCGCCATGGCCAAGGCGGTACAGGCCCTGCAGTCCAAGCAGTGCAATCGCATCATCCTGACCCGCCCGGCGGTGGAGGCGGGCGAGCGCCTGGGATTCCTGCCCGGCACCCTGTACGAGAAGATCGACCCCTACCTGCGCCCGCTGTACGACGCGCTGCACGACATGCTCGACCCCGACTCCATCCCGAGGCTGATGGCCGCCGGGACGATCGAGGTCGCGCCGCTCGCCTACATGCGCGGCCGCACCCTCAACGACGCCTTCATCATTCTCGACGAGGCCCAGAACACCAGCCCCGAGCAGATGAAGATGTTCCTCACCCGACTCGGCTTCGACTCGAAGATCGTGATCACGGGCGACGTGACCCAGGTCGACCTGCCGAACGGCACCAAGTCCGGCCTGCGCCAGGTCCAGGACATCCTGGACGGCGTCGAGGACGTCCACTTCTCCCGGCTGTCGTCGCAGGATGTCGTCCGCCACAAGCTGGTGGGCCGTATCGTCGACGCGTACGAGCAGTACGACAGCCAGCACGGCACGGAGAACGGCGCGCACAGGGGCGGCCGTGGCAAGGCCGGGCACAAGGGGAAGTAGACCGAGCACGACCATGTCGATCGACGTCAACAACGAGTCCGGAACCGAGGTCGACGAGCAGGCGATCCTCGACATCGCCCGCTACGCACTCGCACGGATGCGCATCCACCCGCTCTCCGAGCTCTCGGTGATCGTCGTGGACGCCGACGCCATGGAGCAGCTGCACATCCAGTGGATGGACCTGCCCGGCCCCACCGATGTCATGTCCTTTCCCATGGACGAGCTCCGGCCGCCCGGCAAGGACGACGAGGAGCCCCCGCAGGGCCTGCTCGGCGACATCGTGCTGTGCCCGGAGGTCGCCGCCAAGCAGGGCGCCGAGGCGGACACGCAGCACACCATGGACGAGGAACTCCAGCTCCTCACCGTCCACGGTGTGCTGCACCTGCTCGGCTACGACCACGAGGAGCCGGACGAGAAGGCCGAGATGTTCGGCCTCCAGGCGGCCATCGTGGACGGCTGGCGGCAGGAGAGGGGCCTGACCGGCCCGTCGCCCGCGCCGACCGTCTCCTAGCGCCCGCCGAGTCGACCATGAGTCCTCAACTCGTCCTCGGCGCGATCCTGCTGACCGTCGTCGCCTGGCTCGCCGCCTGCGCGGAGGCCGGCATCGCCCGGGTCTCCAGCTTCCGCGCCGAGGAGGCCGTGAAGTCCGGCCGCCGCGGCAGCGCGAAGCTCGCGCAGGTGGCCGCCGACCCCACCCGCTATCTGAACGTGGCCCTGCTGGTCCGCGTCGCCTGCGAGATGGCGGCCGCGGCCCTGGTCACCTACGCCTGCCTGGCGGAGTTCGACTCCACGGCCGAGGCCCTGCTGGTCGCCATCGCGGTCATGGTCCTGGTGTCGTACGTCGCCGTCGGGGTGTCCCCGCGCACCATCGGCCGCCAGCACCCCATGAACACCGCCACGGCGGCGGCGTACGTGCTGCTGCCGCTGGCCCGGGTGATGGGCCCGATCCCGTCGCTGCTGATCCTCCTCGGCAACGCCCTCACCCCCGGCAAGGGCTTCCGCCGCGGCCCGTTCGCCTCCGAGGCCGAGCTGCGCGCGCTGGTCGACCTCGCCGAGCAGGAGTCCCTCATCGAGGACGAGGAGCGCCGCATGGTGCACTCCGTCTTCGAGCTCGGCGACACCCTGGTGCGCGAGGTGATGGTGCCGCGCACCGACCTCGTCCTCATCGAGCGCTACAAGACCATCCGCCAGGCCCTCACCCTCGCCCTGCGCTCCGGCTTCTCCCGGATACCCGTGACCGGCGAGAGCGAGGACGACATCGTCGGGATCGTCTATCTGAAGGACCTCGTCCGCAAGACGCACATCAGCCGCGACGCCGAGTCCGAGCTGGTGTCGACCGCGATGCGCCCCGCGTTCTTCGTGCCCGACACCAAGAACGCCGGCGACCTGCTCCGCGAGATGCAGAAGGAACGCAACCACGTCGCCGTCGTCGTCGACGAGTACGGCGGCACCGCCGGCATCGTCACCATCGAGGACATCCTCGAGGAGATCGTCGGCGAGATCACCGACGAGTACGACCGGGAACTGCCGCCCGTGGAGAGCCTCGGCGAGGACCGTTTCCGGGTCACCGCCCGCCTCGACATCACCGACCTCGGCGAGCTGTACGGCCTGGAGGAGTACGACGACGAGGACGTGGAGACCGTCGGCGGACTGCTCGCCAAGGCCCTCGGCCGCGTCCCCATCGCCGGCGCCTCCTCGACGGTCGAACTGCCCGACGGCCGGCAGCTCAGGCTGACCGCGGAGTCCTCGGCGGGCCGCCGCAACAAGATCGTGACCGTGCTGGTGGAGCCGGTCTCACCGGCCGGGACCCCCGAGGAGCAACCGGAGTGACGCCCCAGGAGCTGCGCGCCCTCTGCCTGTCGTTCAACGCGGCGGTGGAGGACTTCCCGTTCCGCCCGGAGATCTCCGTCTTCAAGGTCCGGGGCAAGCTGTTCGCCCTCACCGACCTGGGCGCGCGGCCCCTGACGGTCAACCTCAAGTGCGACCCGGACGACGCAGTTCGGCTGCGCACCGAGCACGAGGGCCTGATCGTCCCCGGCTACCACATGAACAAACGCCACTGGAACACGGTGACGGCCGACGGCACCCTCCCCGACGGCCTGGTCCGCGAACTCGTCGAGGACTCCTACGACCTCGTCGTCGCGGGCCTGCCCCGGGCCGACCGCCTCCGCCTCGACCGGTCCTAGGCCCGGCCGTCCCCCGGGAACACCAGGCCCGAAGGGCGGCGCGGGGCCGTGTACCCCGTCGCCGGGTGAGCCCGGGACGCCTACGTATCCTCGAGCCATGACCGACAGCAACGCGCTCGACCCCGAGGACCGCAAGATCGTCACCCTGGCGCGCACGGCCCGCGCCCGCAACGGGGTGCCGGAGGGCGCGGCCGTCCGCGACGAGACCGGCCGGACCTATGTCGCGGGGACAGTCGACCTGGACTCGCTGAGGCTCAGCGCCCTGCGGACCGCCGTCGCCATGGCGGTGGCGTCCGGGGCGAAGTCGCTGGAGGCCGCGGCGGTGGTGACGCAGGCGCAGTCGGCGTCCGACGCGGACCTGGCCGCCGTACGCGATCTGGGCGGATCCGGGACGCCGGTGCTGGTCGCCGGCCCGGACGGGACCGTGCACACCACCGTCACCGCCGGCTAGGGCGCTTCTACAGGGCGTCCGGGCCGCGCTCGCCCGTGCGGACCCGGACGACCGTGTCGACCGGCAGCGCCCACACCTTGCCGTCGCCGATCTTGCCGGTGTGCGCGGCCTTCACCACCGCGTCGATCACGTCGTCGGCGTCCGCGTCGTCGACGACGACCTCGATCCGGACCTTCGGCACGAGGTCGACCTGGTACTCCGCGCCGCGGTAGACCTCGGTGTGCCCGCGCTGGCGGCCGTAGCCGCTGGCCTCGGTGACGGTCAGGCCCTGGACGCCCAGTTCCTGAAGGGCGTTCTTCACTTCGTCGAGGCGGTAAGGCTTGACGATCGCGGTGATGAGCTTCATGCCTGGGGCCTGACCTTCTGGGCGGTGGGGACGGAGTGGGCGACCGGGGCGCCGTGCCCCAGAACGCCGTGATCGTATGCGGTCTCCGCGTGCACCGTAAGGTCCAGGCCGGTGTGCTCGTGGTCCTCGCTCGCGCGCAGGCCGATCGTCCTGTCGATCAGCTTGGCGATGCCGTAGGTGACGGCGAACGCGTACGTCCCGACGGCCACGATCGCGACGAGCTGCTTGCCGAGCTGGCCGAGTCCGCCGCCGTGCAGCAGGCCCTCGGGACCGCCGGTCATGGACTCCACCGCGAAGACGCCGATCAGCAGGGTGCCGATCACGCCGCCGACCAGGTGCACACCGACGACGTCGAGCGAGTCGTCGTAGCCGAACCTGAACTTCCAGCTCACGGCGTAGGAGCAGACGACACCGGCGGCCAGGCCGACCACGAGCGCGCCGAGCAGGGACACCGAGCCGCAGGACGGGGTGATCGCCACCAGGCCCGCGACCGCGCCCGAGGCGGCGCCCAGGGTGGTGGGGTGCCCGTCGCGACGCTGCTCGACGAACAGCCAGCCCAGCAGGCCCGTGCAGCCCGCGGCGAGGGTGTTGAGGAAGGCTGCGGCGGCCAGGCCGTTGGCGCCCAGCGCCGAGCCCGCGTTGAAACCGAACCAGCCGAACCACAGCAGACCGGCGCCCAGCATCACCATGGGCAGGTTGTGGGGCCGCATGGCGTCCTTGCGGAAGCCCAGCCGCGGACCCAGGACCAGGCACAGGGCGAGACCCGAGGCGCCCGAGGTGATCTCCACGGGCAGACCGCCCGCGAAGTCCAGCGCGCCCAGCTCGGCGACGATCCAGCCGCCCGGGCCCCACACCCAGTGGGCGACCGGGACGTATACCGCCAGCGCCCACACGGGCACGAAGACCAGCCACGCCCCGAACTTGGTCCGGTCCGCCACGGCACCGCTGATCAGCGCGGCGGTGATGATCGCGAAGGTGAGCTGGAAGGTGGCGAAGAGCACGGTGGGGACCGTGCCGTGGACGCTGTCCGGGCCGAGGTCCGCCATGCCGAGGTGCTCCAGGCCGCCGATGAGCCCGCCGCCCGCGTCCTCGCCGAAGGCGAGCGAGTAGCCGGCCGCCAGCCACACGACCGTGACCAGCGCGATCGAGACGAAGCTCATCATCAGCATGTTGAGGACGCTCTTGGCGCGGACCATGCCGCCGTAGAACAGGGCCAGGCCCGGGGTCATCAGCAGGACGAGGGCGGTGGCGGCGAGCAGCCAGGCCGTGTCGCCGGTGTCGACGTGCGCTGCGGCAAGGGTCACGGTCGTCTCCAACGGGTGGGGGATGCGAGAGAGACTCACCGCTGTCGGTTTCCGGTCGTGTACGGGTGTGTTTCCGTGACGTTTCGTTGCCGTCGGGTTTCCGGAAGCTCACGGTGGGTGCCCTTCGGAAAGGGTCTTCATGCCGGTGGTGCGGCACGGCTTCGGGGATCAGGGAGAATGAGCGGCATGAGCGCTCGCAACCAGTCATCCGAACAGCCGGCCGAGGATGGGGGCACCTCTCGCGCCCTTGAGGCAGCGGGGGAGCACCGGGCCGGTTTCGCGTGCTTCGTGGGACGGCCCAACGCGGGCAAGTCCACCCTCACGAACGCTCTGGTCGGGCAGAAGGTGGCGATCACCGCCAACCAGCCGCAGACGACCCGGCACACGGTCCGGGGGATCGTGCACCGCCCGGACGCGCAGCTGATCCTGGTGGACACCCCCGGGCTGCACAAGCCGCGCACGCTGCTGGGCGAGCGGCTGAACGACGTGGTCCGCACGACCTGGGCCGAGGTCGACGTGATCGGCTTCTGCCTCCCGGCGAACGAGAAGATCGGCCCCGGCGACCGCTTCATCGCCAAGGAGCTGGCGGGCATCAAGAAGTCCCCGAAGGTCGCCATCGTCACCAAGACGGACCTCGTCGACTCCAAGACCCTCGCCGAGCAGCTGATCGCGATCGACCAGCTGGGCAGGGAGCTGGGCATCGAGTGGGCGCAGATCGTCCCGGTGTCGGCGACCGCGAACAAGCAGGTCGACCTGCTGGCGGACCTGCTGATCCCGATGCTGCCCGAGGGCCCCGCCCTGTACCCCGAGGGCGACCTCACCGACGAGCCCGAGCAGGTCATGATCGCGGAGCTGATCCGTGAGGCCGCGCTGGAGGGTGTGCGGGACGAGCTGCCGCACTCGATCGCCGTGGTCGTCGAGGAGATGCTCCCGCGCGAGGACCGGCCCGCCGACAAGCCTCTCCTCGACATCCACGCCTTCGTCTACATCGAGCGGCCCAGCCAGAAGGGCATCATCATCGGCCCCAAGGGCAAGCGGCTGAAGGAGGTCGGGATCAAGTCGCGCAAGCAGATCGAGGCGTTGCTGGGTACGCCGGTGTTCCTCGACCTTCATGTGAAGGTCGCCAAGGACTGGCAGCGCGATCCCAAGCAGCTGCGGCGGCTGGGTTTCTGAGGCCACCCTGGCCTTCGGGCGCCTCCGGGGGTGCCTCCTCGGCCCTGGGTGGCGGGTGCGGGTCCGTCGCGGCTTGTCGCGCAGTTCCCCGCGCCCCTGAATGAAGGGCGTTGTTGCCCGGGTCCCTCAGGACGGGCGCTGCTCCCCGAGCATGTCGCGGTACCAGGCGTAGGAGGCCTTCGGGGTGCGGGTCCGGGACTCGTGGTCGACGTGGACCAGGCCGAATCTGCGCTCGTAGCCCTCCGCCCACTCGAAGTTGTCCAGGAGGGACCAGACGAAGTACCCGCGGACGTCGACGCCCTCCTCGATCGCGCGGTGCAGGGCGCGGACGTGGCCGTCCAGGTAGGTGATGCGGGCCTGGTCGTCGAGGCCCTCGTAGGAGCAGCCGTTCTCGGTGATGACGACGGGCGGCAGGCGGTCGGCGTAGCGGGCGCGGAAGTCCGTCAGCAGTTCGGTGAGCGCCGAGGGGACCACCGGCCAGCCGAAGTCGGTCCTCGGGACGTCCTCGATCTCCCTCACGGAGAAGGGGAGTTCGGCGGGCATCCGGACACCGCCGAAGTCGATCTCCGTGCCCTGCGGGGCGCCCACCCGGGTCGGGGCGTAGTAATTGATCCCGTACCAGTCGACGGGCTCCCCGATGACCTTCAGGTCCGCGGCCACGTCGCCCGGCATGAGTTCGGCGATGCCCTCCGGGTACCGCCCGAGCAGGACCGGGTCCGCGAACAGGCGGTTGAGCAGCAGGTCGTAGAAGCCGGCCGCCTCCAGGTCGGCCTCGTCGCGGGAGGCCGGCCAGGTCGGTCCGTGGGAGTTGGCGATGCCGATGTCCGTGGCACCGGCCGCGCGCAGCGCCCGGACGGCCAGACCGTGCGCGAGGAGCTGGTGGTGGGCGACCGGCAGGGCGTCGAACAGCAGCTGCCGGCCCGGGGCGTGGACACCCAGGGCATGGCCCAGAAGGGTGTGCTCGGCGGGCTCGTTGAGGGTGATCCACTTCTCCACGCGGTCGCCGAGCCGGCCGGCGACGACCGACACGTACTCCGCGAGCCGCGCGGCGGTGTCCCGCTCCAGCCAGTCCAGCGCGGCCGGCAGGTCCCAGTGGAAGAGGGTCGGCACCGGGCGGACCCCCGCCGCGCACAGCTCGTCGACGAGCCGGTCGTAGAAGTCCAGGCCGCCGGGGGAGTTCACCCGGGGCCAGGAGACGGAGAACCGGTAGGCGTCCACGCCGAGCCCGGCCAGCAGCGCCACGTCCTCGCGGTAGCGGTGGTAGTGGTCGCAGGCCACGGCCGCCGTCGAGCCGTCCTTCACCCGGCCCGGCACGGCCGTGAACTCGTCCCAGACGGAGGGGCCGCGCAGCTCCGCGGCACCCTCGATCTGATGGGCCGAGGTCGACACGCCCCACAGGAAGCCGGCCGGGAAGCGGGGCATCGCGTCGCGCTCATGAGTCGCCATGCGCCGGATCATCCGTACCGTCGGTAACGGAAGTCAACGGGCAGACGGGAAGAACCCGTTACGCGCCTTCCTTGAGCACCCTGCTGATCAGCCTGCGCTGCTCCTCGGTGAGCCGTGGGTCCGCGCAGTACACGGTCTTCCCGTCCACCGTGATCTGGTAGCTGAACCCGTCGGGCACGCCGACCGGGGGCGTGCCCCGGCCGTCCGCCATCGCGCCTTCGGCCAGGGCCTGCCACTCCTGGGCGTCGTCACGGCCCGAGGTGTCCACCTCGGCATGCCGCTCGATGCCCCCGAAACCACCTGTGCGCCGCACCAGAATCCGCATGGTTCCTGTCTAGTACGGAACTACGGCGTGCGCACGCCGACCTGCTCCCAGGCCTTGGTGACGGCCTGGAGCTCGTCGCCCTCGCGGTAACGGTCGCGGGCCGCCGCGACCGTAAGGGCGGCGAAGTCCTCGAACTGCGCGTCCTCGGTGAGCCGGCCGCCGGTCAGCACGTCGTACCAGATCTGCCCGGCCCGTTCCCACGCGTGACCGCCGAGGGCGGTGGCGGCGAGGTAGAAGGCGTGGTTGGGGATGCCGGAGTTGATGTGCACGCCGCCGTTGTCGCGGCCGGTGTGCACATAGTCGTCCATGGTCGCGGGCTGCGGGTCCTTGCCGAGCACGTCGTCGTCGTACGCCGAGCCCGGTGCCTTCATCGAGCGCAGGGCCGTGCCGGTGACGCGCTCGGCGAGCAGGCCCGCGCCGATCAGCCAGTCGGCCTCGGTGGCGGTCTGGCCGAGCGTGTACTGCTTGATCAGCGAGCCGAAGACGTCGGACAGCGACTCGTTGAGGGCGCCGGACTGGCCGAAGTAGGCGAGGTTCGCGGTGTACTGCGTGACGCCGTGGGCGAGTTCGTGGCCGATGACGTCGATGGGGATGGTGAAGTCGTTGAAGATCTCCCCGTCCCCGTCGCCGAACACCATCTGCTCGCCGTTCCAGAAGGCGTTGTTGTAGTCCTCGTCGTAGTGGACCGTGGCGTCCAGCGGGAGGCCGTCGCCGTCGATCGAGTCGCGTGCGAAGGCCTTCTGGAACAGCTCGAAGGTGGCGCCGAGTCCCGCGTAGGCGCGGTTGACGGTGGCGTCCTTGCCGGGCTCCTGGCCCTCACCGCGGACCTTCTTGCCGGGCAGGGCGGTCCGGTGCCGGGCGTCGTAGACGGTGCGGTGCGGCTGCCCGGTCTCCGCCTCGGGCGGCGCGGCGATCGCGGGCGCACCGATCACCGTGGTCAGGCGGCGCTGGGTGCGTTCGAAGGCGTCGCGCTGGAGGGTCCGGCGGGCGGGGCCGGCGAGCGCGGGGTCCTCGGCGCGGGCGAGCGTGTCGAGGACGTGGGGCGGGACGATGGTGCAGAAGACGGGCTGGAAGCCCCCGTTCGTCGTCATGGCGGAACCATCGCACTGGGTGAGTGCGGTGTCACTAGTTGCCACCATGATTGGTGAAATGTGGGGATGCGGGGGGTGCGGGTGGTTGCCCTGTGCTACCGGCCGCGTGACGTGGCACACCTTTTGTCCTGATATGGCACACGGTCCCGCATACTGATACACACCGCCACAACCGGAAGGGCTCGGCTAGCATGCTGCGCATCATGCGTTTCGGGCTGCTTCTTCTTAGCTGCCGCGGCGAGGGCCTGTAGTTCAGGTCGACTCCCTCCCCGCGGAGCTTCGTGTTGCGTGTCGGCCGTCCATCCGGACACCAAGAGGAGCCCCGCACTCATGGCGAACCGCCAGCAGCCCAGCACGATGCCGGTCCACAAGTACGGACAGTACGAGCAGGTCGACATCTCCGACCGGACCTGGCCGAACCAGCGGATCACCACCGCCCCCCGCTGGCTCTCCACCGACCTGCGTGACGGCAACCAGGCCCTGATCGACCCGATGTCGCCCGAGCGCAAGCGCCGGATGTTCGACCAGCTGGTCAAGATGGGCTACAAGGAGATCGAGGTCGGCTTCCCCGCCTCCGGCCAGACCGACTTCGACTTCGTGCGCTCCATCGTCGAGGAGCCCGGCGCGATCCCCGACGACGTCACCATCTCCGTACTGACCCAGGCCCGCGAGGACCTGATCGAGCGGACCGTGGAGTCCCTGAAGGGCGCCCGGCGGGCGACCGTCCACCTGTACAACGCGACCGCGCCCGTCTTCCGCCGGGTCGTCTTCCGCGGCTCCCAGGACGACATCAAGCAGATCGCCGTCGACGGCACCCGCCTGGTCGTCGAGTACGCCGAGAAACTGCTGGGCCCCGAGACGGAGTTCGGCTTCCAGTACAGCCCGGAGATCTTCACCGACACCGAGCTGGACTTCGCGCTGGAGGTCTGCGAGGCGGTGATGGACGTCTACCAGCCGGGTCCGGGCCGCGAGATCATCCTCAACCTGCCCGCCACCGTGGAGCGTTCGACGCCCTCCACGCACGCGGACCGCTTCGAGTGGATGCACCGCAACCTGACCCGCCGCGAGCACGTCGTGCTGTCGATCCACCCGCACAACGACCGCGGCACCGCCGTCGCCGCCGCCGAGCTGGCCCTGATGGCCGGCGCCGACCGCGTCGAGGGCTGCCTGTTCGGACAGGGCGAGCGCACCGGCAACGTCGACCTGGTCACCCTGGGCATGAACCTGTTCTCCCAGGGCGTCGACCCGCAGATCGACTTCTCCGACATCGACGAGATCCGTCGTACGTGGGAGTACTGCAACCAGATGGAGGTCCACCCGCGCCACCCGTACGTGGGCGACCTGGTCTACACGTCCTTCTCCGGCTCCCACCAGGACGCCATCAAGAAGGGCTTCGACGCCATGGAGGCCGACGCGGCCGCGAAGGGCGTCACCGTCGACGACATCGAGTGGGCGGTCCCCTATCTGCCGATCGACCCCAAGGACGTCGGCCGCTCCTACGAGGCGGTCATCCGGGTCAACTCGCAGTCGGGCAAGGGCGGTATCGCCTACGTCCTGAAGAACGACCACAAGCTGGACCTGCCGCGCCGGATGCAGATCGAGTTCTCGAAGCTCATCCAGGCCAAGACGGACGCCGAGGGCGGCGAGGTCACGCCGAAGGACATCTGGGCGGTCTTCCAGGACGAGTACCTGCCGAACCCGGAGAACCCCTGGGGCCGCATCCAGGTGCGCAACGGCCAGTCGACCACCGACACCGACGGCGTGGACACGCTCAAGGTGGAGGCCACGGTCGACGGCGTCGACACCGTCCTGGCCGGTACCGGCAACGGTCCGATCTCGGCCTTCTTCGACGCCCTGCAGTCCATCGGCATCGACGTACGCCTGCTGGACTACCAGGAGCACACGATGAGCGAGGGCGCCTCCGCGCAGGCCGCCTCGTACATCGAATGCGCGATCGACGGCAAGGTTCTGTGGGGCATCGGCATCGACGCGAACACGACACGTGCCTCGCTGAAGGCGGTCGTCTCCGCGGTGAACCGCGCCGCCCGCTGACCTCGCCGGACCGGCGCCCCGCCCGGTCCCCGGCCGCTTCGGACGCCCCGTCCGCCGCTCACCCGGCGGGCGGGGCACCGTCGTTTCCCGGCCAATCAACACCCCAGGTCACGGAAAGGTCTCGTCCAAGGTACTGACTGCACCTCCGTAATGTGGCTAACATCACGCCAGCGCGGCGATGTTGCCGCGGGCCTACGGAGGTGCGACGTGCTGCCAGGACGGGGACGAGACGGCCGAGCGGGCAAGGCTGTGCGCATCCTGGGCACCCGCACCGTGTGGACCGCCGTGGGCGACGGACAGTTCTTCTGCCCCGCCTGCGGGGGCGACCGCAACTACCAGCGGCTGACCGGCCGCCGCCGCTTCACCGTGCTGGGCGTGCCCCTCGTGGCGCGCGGCGAGACCGGCCCCGCCGTGGAGTGCGCCGCCTGCCGCCGCCGCTACGGCACCGACGTCCTCGACCACCCCACCACCAGCCGCTTCTCCGCGATGCTCCGGGACGCCGTGCACACGGTCGCCCTCGCGGTGCTGGCCGCGGGCGGCGGACCGCGCACCCCGCTCGCCCTGAGCGCCGCCGCCTCGGCCGTGCGCCGGGCCGGCTTCGACGACTGCACCGAGGAACAGCTCAACGCCCTGGTCGAGGCCCTCGCCGCGGACACCGGCCGGGTCTACGGCGCCCCCTGCGGTCCCGGTCTCGCCATAGAGCTCCACGAGGCCCTCGACCCGCTCGCCCCGCACCTCGCCCCGCCCGGCCGAGAGTCGATCCTCCTCCAGGGCGCCCGCATCGCCCTCGCCGACGGCCCGTACACCCCCGCGGAGCGCGAGGTGCTCGCCACGGTCGGCTCCGCGCTGACCATCACGGCCGATGAGGTCACCCGCCTCCTCGCGGCGGCCTGCACGCCGTCCTGACGGGCGCGGTGACCCCGCCCGGCCGGCGCACCGGCGGAGCGGTCGAATCCGCGGCGACGGCGCCACTGGCCGATTTCCGTCCGCCCCGCACAGCGTCGCTCCCGCGGTCCGGGAAACTCGCGGCATGAGCGTTCCGGAGGCGGCCGGGAGAGCGGTGCTCGTCGCCGTCGAGACCTACGAGGCCGGAAGCGGCTGGGACCTGGACGGCCCGGTGAGGGACATCCTCGCGTACCGGGCCTGGCTCCTGGAGCTGGGTCTCGCCCCGGATTCCGTCACCCATCTGGCCGCGCCCCTGCCCGGCAGCCGGGGCCTGCTGGAGGAGAGCGGCGTGCGGTGGCGGCCTGCCGACCGGGAGAACGTGCACCGGGCGCTGTTCCGGGAGACGGCCGGCACACCCGGCGACTGGCTGTGCGTCGCCTGGTCCGGTCACGGCCTCGTCGGCCTGGACGGACACCGCAGGCTGCTCTACGCCGACGCCGTGCCGAACGATCTGCGCAGCCTGGACCTGGAGGACGCGCTGGCCGCGTTCCGGTCCGACCTCGCCCCCGCCCTCCCGCGGCAGCTGTGGCTCGTCGACGCCTGCCAGACCTTCGCCGACGCGGCCACGGCGGGCGACGCGCTGCGCCCCGACCCCGTACCGCGCGGGCGGCTGCGCCCAGGACACCGGCAGGGCGTCGTCTTCGCCTGCGGCCCCGGCGGGACGACCCTCAACCGCGCACCGGGCACGGCTCCGGGCGGCGGCACCGGCCCTCCCTCCGCCTCGGGAGCCTTCAGCGCCGCCGCGCTGCACCTGCTGCGCACGCATCCGCATCTGCGTCACGACGCCGTCGAGCTGGGGAGGGCGCTGAGAGACCGGCTGCGGTCCGCGTCCGCGGCGCCGACCGCGCTGTGGTTCGAGGGCGGCGGACTGGCGGTGCGTGCCGAGGCCGACCGCAGCACCTCGCGGCGGCGCCTGGGGATCGCGGACCACCGCAGGCTCTACGAGGCGCTGGCCGCCGTCCCGGTCATGCGGGACCCCGGACTGCGCGCCGCCGTCATCGGGCGCCTGCCGTCCGCCCTCTGCGCGTCGGTGCCGCGTTCCGCCGTCATGCGGATGGAGATCCTGGAGCTGATCGACACCTGCCTGCTCTTCGAGAACGGGCTGGGGCATCTGTGGGAGGCGGTCGCGCTCTTCGACGCCGGGACGGTCGCGCTGGACGGGCTGCTGTCCGTCCTGAAGGACTACCCCGAGTGGTTCTCGACGGAGTGAGTCGGCCAACCACCTTGTGAGGCTGGCTGGTTGACGATGTTTCCGGCATGCGGGGCTTGGGCCATGATGTAAGGGACGTAGGGGCGGATCGCAGGATGAGCAGTGCTCTGTGACTTCGGGGGAGGTCTACCGCAGGATGGACAAGCCGGAACCCGCCATCGGGTCGGACCTGCCCGACCTGAACGACACCTCGCTGGAGGAACTGCGCGGTCGCTTCAGCGATCGCCGGGAGAAGGCCAAGGCGCGCCTGCTGGAGAGCGTCGGCAGGCCGGCGAGGAGCGCGTCTCCCGGCTCTGATGGTGTCACCTATCACGGGTCGGTGTGATGGCCCCGACTCCGGGAAGCACCGGAGGCCGGGAGCACCGACTGACCGCCCGGCAGTTCGAGAGTCTCACCAGGGCGGAAGGCGACGCCGACGCACTGGCCGAGTTGGCCGGAGCGGAACGCAGCCACCGGCTGCTGCTGCTGGATCTGCTCATGGACACGCTCACCCCGCTCACCGGCGTGGCGGGTCCTCTGCCCGACCCCCAGCGGGCCTGGGACCTGCTGTCGGCCGCTCAGCGGCACGACCCCGCGGCCGTCGACGAGGTCCTCGGCCTGCCCGAGACGGGCCTGTGGGCGGCCCAGCTGGTGAACCGCGTGTGCCGCCCTCGGCGTCGCGCGCTGCCGCTGTGGGCCGACGTGGGACATCTGCACTGCCTGGCCGCCGCGGCCGCGGTGCGCGCCGGTCTGGACTTCAGTTTCGCCGTGCCGTCGGTCGCGGGACGGGTCGATCTCCCCGCCCTCGGGCAGGCCCGGCTGCCGTACCGGGCGCCCGCCGAGACGGCCGTGCTGGCGGCCCGCGCGGGCACGGTCACGCTGACCACGCGGGTGGGAGAGCTACGGCTGCCGAGGGCACGGCACGGCCCGGTGGAGGACGGCCCGTCATCGGGCTGGCAGCCGCTGTACCGGGGCGAGCTGGGCGGGACCGGGACCGGGACCGGGACCGGAGCCGGTCCGGTCGCCTTCGCCCTCGACGACCTCGGCCCGCACCGGATCGCCGCCCTGCCCTCCGGTGCCGCCCGGCGGCTGACGGCCCCCGAAGCAGCCCGGCTGATCGGGCTGATCCGCAGCGGGTACGAGCGGATCGCCGAGAGCGACCCCGCGTCGGCCCGGACCGTGACGGCCCTGCTGCGTACCGTCCAGCCCCTGCCGGACCATGAGCCGTACCGGGTACGCAGTGCGAGCAGCGGTCACGCGGTGGGCGGGCTGGCGCTCTCCCGGCCCTCGTCCGATCTGGCCTGCGCGGAGGCCCTGGTCCACGAACTCCAGCACAGCAAGCTCAACGCGCTGGCCCATCTCGTCCCGCTGACGGAGCCGCAGCCGGGCCCCGAACGGCTCTACCGCGCGCCCTGGCGGGACGATCCGAGGCCGCTGTCCGGCGTACTCCAGGGCATCTACGCCTTCACCGGTGTCGCCCGTTTCTGGCGGAGCCGCACACGGCTGCCCGGCAGAGCGCACGACGCGTGCGCCTGGTTCGAGTTCGGGCTGCGCCGCCTGCAGTTGGCGCAGATCCTGCCCCAGGCGGTGGACGATCCACAGCTGACCGACGCGGGCCGCATGCTGCTGGAAGGGATACGGGCCACCGTCGCGGGCTGGTCGGCCGAGTCCCCGGAGGGTACAGGCGCGCGGGCGGCCGTCCTGCTGGCCGGCAGGCTGGCCGAGGACCACCGCACCCAGTGGCGGCTGCTCCATGTACGGCCGTACACCGCTGACGTCGAGCGGCTGACGGAGGTCTGGCTCGCCGGGGCCGAGCCGGTGCTGCCCGTCCGGCGGCGACTGGTGCGGACCGCCCGCGGCCGGCGGCATCTGGACACACGGACCGTGCTCGCGCGGATCGCCCTCGCCGATCCGCCCGCCCTGGACAAACTCCTGGACGTCATGGACGAGAACGGTGTGCCGGGCCTCGACGCCGTACCGGCCGATGTGATCTGGGCGTCGGGCGAACCGGCGATCGCCCGGGAGGACTACCGGCGCCGTCTGACCGCCGGAACGGACGAGCCGGCCGTCTGGGCGGGGCTGCGGCTCACCCTGGAGCAGGCCGACGGCCCTCGGCGCGCCGTCCAGGCACTGACCCGGGTGCCCGAGCTGGTGAGCGCGCTCGCGCGCGCCGTGAGGGAGCGCACCGGTGCCTCCGCCGATCCGGTGCGACTCGCCGAGTGGGTCGGTTCGGCATCGGCCGGCGGGGCGCCGGAAGAGGTCCGGACGGGGCGCTGCGACGGCTAGCCGACGCCGCCGCACGGCCGCGGGGCCCGGCGGGGCGGCGGTCGGCGTCTCACGGCCGGCCGCCGTCCGTCGGCGGCTAGAGGTACATCGCGTCGATGTCGGTGTTGGCCCGTCTCCAGGCCAGCGCGTCGTCGTACGCGGGATGCGCGGCACCCAGCTTCTCCGCGATCGCCGAGGCGGCCCGCGCCTGCATGGCCTGCGCCTCCTCGCCCCTGCCCAGGGCCCGAAGGCCGATGGCGAGATTGGCCCACAGCACCAGCGCGGTGGGGTGGCTGTCGCCCATGTGCTCGCGCACCCGGGCCACGGTCCGCTCGTCCAGCGCGTGCGCCGCTGCGGCGTCGCCCTGGGCGAACAGGTCGTTCGCCAGGTTGACGGCGGTGGCCAGGGTGTAGGGGTGGCCTTCGCCGAGCTGCTCCCTGAACCTGGCCAGCGCGTTCTCGTTGAGTTTGCGGGCGGTGTCCACCCGGTCCAGCAGCCGCAGGATCACGGCGAGGTCGGCGTCCGCGGCCAGGGTCGCCGGGTGATCGTCGCCCAGTGTCTCCGCGTACAGGTTCCGCGTGCGCTCGCACAGTGACAGCGCCTCCGGCAGCCGGCCGGTCTGCCGCAGGTCGATGGCATAGCTCAGCGCGACCTGGAGGACGTCCAGGGCCTTCTCGCCGTACGCCTCGGTGAGCGGTGTCAGTGCGGTGCGGGTGTTCTCCGCCGCCTCCTGGTGCAGGCCCGCCTTGCGCTGCGCGACACCCAGCCGGGCGAGGGACCGGAACGTGGAGCGGTGGTAGTCGCCGAACACCTCCCGGGTCTTCTCGACGTTCTCCTCGCACATGCTCAGGGACTGGGCGTACTCGCCCAGTTCCTGCCGGTCCACCTGCACCGAGGCGTCCGAGATCAGCGACAGTGGGTCGTCCGCCCCGAACATCTGCACCCGCTGGCGCCAGACCTCCTGATCCACTTCCAGCGCCCGGCGGTAGTCACCCATGCAACGCAGGGTCACCGCCAGGTTGAAGGCGTGCAAGAGCGTCGCGGGATCGTCCTCGCCGAAGGCGCGCAGCGCGCGCTGGTAGACGTCCTCGTCGAACTCCAGCGCGCCGCGGAAGTCTCCCCGCGTGCGGCGATCGGTGGCCAGCTGGCCCTTCGCCGTGAGCAGCTCCTCCTCCATGTCGGGGCCGAGCGCCTCCAGCGTGGCGAACAGCCGCTCCCCGAGCCGGGCCGACTCGGCGTACTGGCCCATGCGCAGCATCACGAAGCGCAGATGCTGTCCGAGCGCGAGGGTCTGCGGGTCCTCCTCGCCGAACCGCTCGCTCCAGCTGTCGTACACCTGGTTGCCGAAGCTCAGGGCCGCGTTGTGGTCGCCCCACAGGAAGAGGTAACGAGCCACCAGATAGACCATCTGCCGCACATTGCGATGCGACGACTGCATCGCTCCCGAGACGATCACATGCGGGTACAGCTCACCGAAGCGCGGCCAGCTCTGGGGATCGCTCGGTGCGCTCGGAGTGTTGGCGGCGAGCAGCAGATGGGCCCCGTGACGGAAACGCTCGCGCTGCTCCTCCGTCATCCGGGCTTTGAGCACCGCCTGCACCAGCCGGTGCATCTGGATCGAATTCGTCCGGTGGTCGATCTTCGCCAGGGAATAGCGGTTGATCTCGCGAATGGCCCGGCTGAGCCGGATGGGGTCGGTGAAGATCAGATCCAGTTCGGGTGCGATGGGTTCGGCCACCGCATTGGAGAAGAATTGCCGGTTGATCGGATCCGGTGCGAAATACGAGCACAGCTGGAGAAGTTGCAGCGCGCCGGGGTTCTTGGTCTCCACATGGTCGAGAGACACGTTCCACGCGGTGGCGACCGTTTCCTCGTACTGGGTAGGCGGGGACACCGCCATGAGTTCGGAGCGTTTTTCCTCAAACACCCTCAAGTATTCGGCAGCGGGCATCCCGGTCTCGGCGCGCCACGCCGAAGCCTGCTCGACGGCCAGTGGCAGGTCGCCGAGGACCTCGGCCAGCATGCCGGCGTCGTCGTCGGTGAGGTCGGGGTTCCGGCGGCGCAACAACTGGATGCTTTCCGGGCGGGTGAACACGTCGACCTCCAGCGGATGGGCCAAGGTGTTCCACTGGGGATTGCGTGACGTCACGATCACCGATCCGGTGGGGCCGCCCTCGGCGGCACTCGGGAAGAACTCCTGCACCGCGTTGGGGCTTTCCGCGTTGTCGAAGACCAGAAGCCACTTGCCGTAGGGAACACCAGTGCGCAGCGCTTCCAGTACGGCGGGAACGGCGGTGATGGCCTCGGCGCTGACGGGGAGATGAAGCCGACGGGACATTTCCACGAATGCCTGCTGGATCTGTGTGGGCCGTTCGGCCGCGATCCACCACACCAGTTCGAATTCGGCGGCGTGCCGGTAGACGAACTCCAGTGCTAGCTGCGACTTTCCTACTCCGCCCATTCCGTGCAGGGCGTGCGGCAGGACCGCCGTCGGACCCGAGCGCAGCCCGCGCTCCAGGGCGACCAGGAGTTCGTCACGGCCTGTGAACACCAGATTCCTCGGTGGCATGTTCCCCCAGACCGCGGGCCGGGCGGGTCGAGGGCCACGTGCGGTCAGACGTTGTGTGTGCTCGCGCTCGGACGCGGCGGGGACCGTGCTCACGGGTGTGTCTCCTTCTGCTGGATCAGTTCCAGCCGTGTCGGGTGTCGCCGAGGCACGGGGGGAGATGCCGTCGAGCACCGGATCGGGCCAACTCGAAAACGATCTAGGGGCCGGGTCGGAAACGGCGGGGTGCTCCGAACCGGGCGCGGTGGGCGGGTTGGGGGCGCGCGAGAGGTGCGCGTCGCTGCGGGGGCTGCGCCGGGCCGCCAGCACGTCGAGTTCCCTCGCCCGGTGGCTGTGCTCGGAACTCATCGCGTGCAGTACGGCGCGCTCGACCTCCCGGAACTCCGCGTCGGCGGGGCCGACCCGGACGGGGCCGGAGCTCTGGCCGCCGAAGTAGGCGAGCAGGTCACGGGCGGCCGGGCTGCGCGCCGCCAGCAGCTCGGCCGTGTGCCGGATCACGCGTTCCGTCGCGTGCCGGGAGCCGTAGGAGAGCAGTTCCTCGCGCACGCCCGGCGCGAAGAGATAGGACAGATGGGCGTCGCCGTACCACAGCAGCGGCGAGACGAGTCCGCTGAGCAGGAACTCGGCCATGTGCTCCGGCCCGGTGAGCGGCATGGTGCGCCGCTGGACCTCGGTCATCGTCGACAGGTCCAGCCGCACCGCCGCCATATGGGTGGCGAGCTGGAACGCCTCGGGGGAGGCCCATCCGCGGAAGGCCGCCACCTGTGTGACGGGATCGGTGTGCGGAGTGTGATGCCCGCCTTCCAGCGGTGTTCGTACGCTGGTGAGGACGGCGGACAGTTCGATGTCCCGCGGCTCCTCCGCGCCGACGAACCGCGCCCACGGATCCAGCCAGTCCCCATCCAGCTGGAGGACGGGCACGGGCACCGCAGACGCTCTGCCGATGCGGGTCAGCAACACCTCCGACAGCGCCTCGGCCGGCTCCCACACCGGTCGGCGGCCGTCGGCCCAGGGGCCGGACGCCCGCATCCTGACCCACGACGGATGCAGTCCCGTCCGGTGCCACAGACGTTGCGGCAGCATGTGCAGTACGGCCACCGGCTGCCGCCTGCCCCACAGGGCCAGCAGCCGCTGCGCCGCGCCCGAGCGCCACGCGGGCGCGGCGCCGTCGGTCAGCACGAAGACGACCGACCGTCCCGTCGGGTCGACCAGACCGCGCGGCGAGGTCGGCCGCGCCCGAAGCGCCGGACCGGGCAGCGACACGGTGGCCCGGTCGGTGGAGGACGCGTCCAGCGCCACCTCGGTGACGTCACGGAAGCCCCCGAAGCGCTGGGCGATCTTCGCGAAGCGGCCCGTGACGTCCCGCCACACCGCCATGTGCGGGGCCGTGTCCACCACCAGCACCGCGCGCCATCGCCGCTCGGCCGTGGGCCGGAGCACCGGCGGCAGCGACGGGGCGAGGGCGATGCGCTCCGCCGTGGCCTCGTGGTCCAGTTCGGCGTCGTACGCGGACGCGACAGCCGTCCGGAAGGCGCGCAGCGCCCGGCCCACTGCCCGGTTGCCGGTGGACCGCCAGGCGGCCAGCGGCCCTGTCCGGGGCAGGGGCCGGCGCAGCTCGTCAAGCGGCTCCGTACCGTCCCCGGACCCGGTCGGCACGGGTGGTCCCGACATCCCGCTGTCCGGCAGGACGTCCTCGGGCGGGTTCGGCTCGGCGTGCGGGACGACAGGCTCTCGCCGTAAGCCGTCGGTCTCCGGTTGCTCCGGTTGCTCCGGTCGCTCCGGGCGTTCGGTGCCGGGCACCTCGGCGCCCGGTGACCCTTCCTGCCGAGCCGGGAGCGGTGCTCCCGGGCCGGCGTCGCCCCCTGGGCCGGGCGCCGGGTCCGGGGGTGGCACCACACCGGTCAGCCAGGGATGCTCACCGGCCACCCACAGGGCGTCGGCCACTTCCCGTGGATGAAGACGCGCAAGTGGACGGTGTTCCTCGGCGGGCGCGCCCGGCCCGGCCCGGCCGCGCACGCCCCGCCCGTGAGGAGCGGGGTCGTGTGTCACGCCGGTTCCGCCCCCTCACCACCGAGGGGATGCCAGATCTCCCGCAGAACCTGCGCCCAGTCGTCGCCCTCGTCCGGCGCGTAGTGGCCCGAGGTGACGAGGTGCGCCGCGTTGAGCAGCATGTCCGCTGCCAGTCCGCCCACTTGGTCGCTGCGGCGCAGGAAGTCGCGGATGAGCCGCTCCTGGTGGCTGCCCAGCCGGTCCCCGAAGTGCGCTGCCACCAGCTCGCCCAGGGCCGCGGCGTCGGGGTCGGGGATGTCCAGGCGCAGACACCGGCGCATGAACGCCTCGGGGAACTCGCGCTCGCCGTTGGACGTCATGACGATGACGGGGAAGGCGTGGCAGCGCACCACGCCCTCGGTGACCTCGGCCGTACCGCCCGGATCGGCGGTGTGGACCGAGGCGACGGGCTCCTGCGCCTTCGCCCTGACCAGCGGCGGGACCTCGTAGAAGCCGTCCTCGAAGAGGGTGAGCAGGTCGTTCGGCAGATCGATGTCGCACTTGTCGATCTCGTCGATGAGCAGCACGCGAGGCAGCCGGTACGGGAGCAGGGCGCTGCCGAGGGGTCCCAGCTGGACGAAGTCACCCGTGCCGGTCGGTGAGCCGCCTCCCGACGCGGCTCCCTGCAGGGCCTGGGCGCGGCCTATGGCGTCGTACTCGAACAGCCCCGAAGCGAGCGTGGTCCGGCTGGTCACCGCCCAGTGCAGGACCCGCCCCAGCCGTAACTCCCGCGCGATCCGGTAGGCGAGGCCCGACTTGCCCACTCCCGGACGGCCCGTCACGAGCAGGGGCCTGCGCAGCAGCAGTGCCGCGTTGACCAGCCGCACCTCCTCCGGACGGGGGCGACGGGCCGTGCGCGGTCTGCCGAGCCTGCGGTCGGCCTCGTCGTCCTCGGGGGGCGGGGGCATCACCGGCGGTGCGTCGAAAGCGCGCCAGGGTGGCCCCGCGGGCCAGACGCGCTCGGCGTACGGGACGTCCGGCACCGGTACGCCGGCACCCTGGTAGAGGGGTTCACCATGCTCCGCCGGCAGGTTCAATCGGTCCCCCCTACGAACGTGGCGGGAGCACTCGGGCCCCCGTCGAGAAGATGCTCAGGGTCGTCCCAGATCATGCCCAGCGCACGGACGGCCTCGGGGTCGAGCGGGACCGGCCGGGCAGCCGCGGCTTCCGTCTTCCACTGTCGCGCCCGCTGCGGGATCGCGGCCAGCCCCTCTTCGGCCATCGCGTCCCGGACCGCGGCACGCCATGCGGGCGCCACGTCGTCCTGCCGGTGGTACATCACAATGGGCACTCCCAGATCCAGGGCCAGGCTCACCTCCTGCATGCCCAACTGGCCGTGTTTCAGAGGCGGTTCACACAGAAGTACGCCCACCACATCATCGTCGCTGCCGATGGCTACGTCCAGGGCTGCCAAGTGGTCCATCGGGTTACGGGACTGCTCCGGCCAGGCACACTCATGCACAACGCGCCGTCCGTGCCCGGGGTTTCTGTCCTGGGCCTTCCAGTGCGCCCACCGCGCTCTCCACGCGCGGTGCAGTTCAGGCCGTTGCACACGTTCCAGACTGTGGACGGAGATCCGGTACGTACTCAGCAGGGGGTTGGCGTAGCCACGGGTCGGATCGCGGTCCCAGTACTCGATCGGCTCGGTGAGCAGGTCGAGCGGAAGGAAGAACTCCAGGGCGACCAGCTGCTCCTGGCGGTTGTGCCACAGCCTCGACATCGTGGTCAGCAGGGTCGCCACACACGGGCCGAGCTGCTCGCGGGTGACGGGCTCCTCGGGGTCGGCGCCCGCTGCCCGGTGCAGGGTGAGGGAGTCCGAATACCGTACACAGGCCGACACGTGGTAGCGCGGCCGCCCGCCACGGCGTCGGCCGGCGGCGGGCCTGGGGGTGCGGTCCGGGGCGATTCTTATGTACACGCGGATGACGGGCCGTCCGTCGGCCCCCGCCCCCCGCCCGGCCGGCTCGGGCCGCGCCGCCGTGGCCGCGGAGACACCGGACCCGGCCGGCCCGGCGCCGTCCTCGGCAGGTGGCGCTCCGCCCCGCTCCGCGCCCTCCAGCCGCCGACGCAGGGCGCGCAGCCCCGTGTCACCGTCCAGCAGCTGCCACTCCTTGGCGAAATGGTCGTTCCACGCGCGTATCTCACCGACGGAGTCCGCCAGTTCCGGCCGTTGGGCGAGGTGCTCGAGCAGAACCATGCTCGGCGGCAGACCGCCCGCCGGGGCGTTGGCGTCGGCGAGATGGACGAAGGCCTGCCACGGCGTCCCGCAGTGGGCGGGCAGGCTCAACCGGCCCCGTGTCAACGACAAGACCAGGGAGGCCAGTTCGGGCAGCCGCAGCTGGAGCGCCGCCCGCAGGGACCTCCAGTCCCGGCCCGCGTACACGGTGTGCGCCCGCCACTCGTCCAGCAGGGGCCGAAGATGCGGCACGAGAGCGGGTGCGACCAGATCGGTGGCGCTGATCAGCCCCTCCAGATCCTCGTCCCGCTGCGCACACGCCCCGACCACGCTGAGGAACTCCTGACGCGGCACCGCGTAGGCGGCCTGCGGCACCCCGTCCACCAGCTGGTCGACCCACTGCCGCCACAGCTGACGCCCCTGCTCCCGCATCAACCCCCCGGCAGGCTCCGAAAGCACCGCGACAAAGGCCTCCACCAGCGCAAATTGGACTTTGTCGAACCGCTTTCTCTCCACGCGCGTTCCCCCTCGCACCGCGGTAGGCCGTCGTGCCGCGCGGACACACCCGGCGTTGACTCTCCAGTCTTCCGGGCCGATCGATGCCCAGCACCGTCGACCCCCCGGCGCCTCACGGCGGACCGGCCCCGTCCAGCACGCCCGTCAGCGCGGCGTAGAAGCGGTCGTTGGCCCAGTACGCCCCGTGCGCGGCAGAGACCGGCTGCCGATTGTCCACCTCCAGATCGGTGACCCCGCCCCGGAACACCTCGGCCGCGGTGTAGGAGAGCAGGTCCCGTCGGTCGTAGACGTTGAGCCAGTGCGGGAAGCCGTCCGGCAGACCGCTTCCGTACGGGCGGGAGGGCAGGGCGTCCAGTTCGTAGAGAAGAGGCACCTGCGAGCCGACGGTGACCAGGGCGGCGACCCCGCCCGGCCGCCCGTCCTGGGCGCGGCCCTGCAGGACCCCCGAAGCCAGCAGGTCGAAGCAGACCACACCGCCCAGGCTGTGGCCGAGCAGCACCACCGGCCCGGGCTGTTCCCGCACCGACCGCGCCACCAGCGCTCGCACCCCCTCGCCCCGGACGAGATAGCGCGCGATGTCACCGAAGAACCCCACCGACCTGCCGCTCCACGCGGTCCGCCGGGCCACGGCCAGGCGGGAGCCCAGCGCGTTCTCGAACAGGCGGGCGCCGAGCCGCGTGGCAGCGGCCACCGCCTCCGGCAACGCCCGCACGTCACCGCCCAACTCCTGGGTCAGCCGGTCCACCAGCGCGTCCCTCACCGCCACCGCCTGACACCCGGGGTCGTCCTCGCGGGCCAGTGCGTACGCCACCAGCGCCCGGGCCGTCAGCCTGGGCAGAGCGACGGCCTCGGCGGCATGCGCGGCCGCCCGGCGCAGCGCCCCGGCGGAGGCCACCGCCGCCGCGGCCTCCGCCAGGGACAGCCCGAGCGCGGCGTCCGTCCACGCCGAGACCACGTCCTGGCGGTCCGCAAGTCCCTCCAGCACGAGCAGCAGCCGGTCCCCCGGCGCGAGACCGCCCGGTACGAAGGGTGCGCCGGCGGCCGGGGCCGTCAGGGCGAGCAGTTCCAGTTCGGCGAAGGGGTCCGCGTACAGCAGCGCCCAGCGGGCGATCTCCTCGTCCTCCCCGGCAGGCGCGGCCGGACCCCGCCCGCCCTGTTCGACGAAGCCGGGGATCGACGCACCACCCTCCCGCAGGTATGTGCCCAGAGCCGCGCCCCAGTCGCACGCCTCCACGCGGACCTCGGGGTGACGGGCGGCGATCTCGGAGCGGACGCGCTTCAGCGCCGCGCCGTCGGAGAACTCGCGCACGCCCGTGCCGTGCACGAACAGAACCGTCACCATGAACGCACCCCCCGGTCGGATCGCGTCGGACCGTACGCAAGCACTCAACGCGCAAGGACGGCACGGCGTTCCGGCGGGCCTGCCCGAAGGATCGGGCGCGGCCGGCGGGCCGTGCCGGGAAGACGGCGCATACCCGTCGGGCGAGGGGATTACTCCCTGAGGAGTAACCGGGCCCGCACAACACCTCGGGCAGTACCCCCGAACTCGCCCTCGAGCCCGACGATCCGGTCCCCGTCGGGCGGGAGTCTTGAGGACGTCCAGACAAGCCGTGCCGGAGGGAGGGCCCGATCCATGGGGGCCGGAAACACGCAGACGAGACGACGAGCGGTGCCCTGGCTGCTGCTCGCCCTGTGGGTCGGCGTGCTCGCCGTCGTCTCGCCGTTCGCCGCGAAACTCGCCGATGTGCAGCACGACCGGATCACCGACTACCTGCCCGCGAGCGCCGACTCCACGAAGGTGGCCGAGCTCCAGGAGCAACTGCCCGGCGGCGAGACCACCCAGCTGGTGCTCGTCTACCACCGCGACGGCGGCCTCACCCCGGCCGACCGCGAGACCGCCGAACGCCAGGTCGCCCGGATCGCCGGCGAGCACGAGCTGACCGCCGACCCGCGGGGCGTGCCCGCCGCGGACGGCGCGACCCTCATGTACCCCGTCGCCACCAACGAGCCCGGCTCCGACGAGGACCTGCGCGACGCGTTCGTCGAGGACGTCCGCGACACCGCGCACTCCACGGACGGCCTCACCGTCGAGGTCGGCGGCCCCGGCGCGCTGAACACAGACGCCGCCAAGGTGTACGACTCCCTCGGCGGCCCGCTGCTCTACACCACCGTCGCCGTCGTCGCCGTCCTGCTGATCCTCATCTACCGCAGCCCCGTGCTGTGGCTGGTCCCGCTGGTCGTCGCCGGGATCGCCGACTATCTGTCGATGGGCGTCGCCTACGGCCTCAACCAGGCCTTCGGCACCACCGTCTCCGGACAGAGCTCCGGCATCATGACGATCCTGGTGTTCGGCGCGGGCACCGACTACGCCCTGCTCATCGTCTCCCGCTACCGCGAGGAGCTGCGCCGCATCGAGCGGCCGTACGAGGCCATGCTCGCGGCCCTGCGCGGCTGCGGCCCCGCCGTGCTCGCCTCCTCCGGCACCGTCGCCGCCGGACTGCTGTGCCTGCTGGCCGCCGACCTGAACTCCAACCGGGGCATGGGCCCCCTCGGCACCGTCGGTGTGCTGTGCGCCCTGGTCGCGATGCTCACCCTGCTGCCCGCGATCCTGGTGCTGCTCGGCCGCCGGGTGTTCTGGCCGCTGGTCCCGGCCTTCGGCAGCACGCCCAAGGCGCGCCGCTCGCTGTTCGCCGCGATGGGCAGCTCGGCCGGCCGGCGCCCGGTGACCGTCCTGGTCAGCGGCGCCCTGGCGCTCGGCGCGCTCGCCCTCGGCGCCCTCAACCTGCCCGGCAGCCTGAAGCAGGAGGACTCCTTCGTCGACCGGCCGGAGTCCGTCGCCGCGATGCGGACCCTGGCCGCCGCCTACCCCGAGAGCTCGGGCCAGCCCATCACCGTGATGACGCCGACCGGGCGCGCCGAGGCCACCGTCACCGCGATCCGGGCCACCGACGGCGTCGACAGCGCCACCCCGGGCCGCGCGGGCGAGGGCTGGACCGAGATCTCCGTCCTCGCCTCCGCGCCGCCGCAGACCCCCGCGGAGACCCGCACGATCGAGACGCTGCGCGACAGGCTCGACGGCTCCTACGTCGGCGGCCCCAGCGCCCAGCAGCTCGACCTGAAGGACACCAACGCCCGCGACCGGCTCGTGGTCGTGCCGATCGTCCTCGTCTCCGTCCTGCTCATCCTGATCGCCCTGCTGCGCTCCCTGGTCGCCCCGCTGCTCCTGGTGGCCGCCGTGGTCGCGGTGTGGGGCGCCGCCCTCGGCCTCGGCGGGCTGGTGTTCGAGCCGGTGTTCGGCTTCGAGGGCACCGATCCCGGGCTCGGGCTGCTGTCCTTCGTGTTCCTGGTCGCCCTCGGCGTCGACTACGGCATCTTCCTGATGCACCGGATGCGCGAGGAGTCCCTGGCCGGGGCCGAGCCCGCGGCGGCGGCGCTCACCGCCCTGCGCACCACCGGCGGGGTGATCGCCTCGGCGGGCCTGGTGCTCGCCGCGACCTTCTCGGTGCTGATGAACATGGGCCTGGTCCAGCTCGTGGAACTCGGCTTCGTGATCGCCGTCGGCGTCCTGCTGGACACCTTCCTGGTGCGCACCTACCTGGTCACCAGCGCGAGCGTGGCGCTCGGCCGGAAGGTGTGGTGGCCGGGGCGGATGTCCAAGGCGCCCGCGCCCGAGACCGCCGTGCGGCAGCCGGAACGCGTCTGACCCCCGCGCCGCGGCCACCGCGGACGACCCGAGGACGCCCCTCCCTGCCGGAGGGGCGTCCTCCTCACGGAAGATGTGACCGTGTCCGAAGCAGCTCTCAAACCCCGCGTCGGCGAGCGGATCATGGCGGCGGTCAACCGCGACCCGCTCACGGCCCCGCACGCCCTGCGCAACGACGCCCTCCTCGCGCTGACGGCCGCCGTCCACGCCGTCGTCGTCGCCCTGACCACCGACGACGGGCGGCGGCCCGACGCGCTCGGCTGGACGCTGCTGCTCCTCGCGCAGGCCGCCGTGGTGTGGCGGCGGCGCCGTCCGCTGCTGGTGCTGGCCGCCGTGGTCGCGCTCATCGCCCCCTACCACGCCCTCGACTTCAACCACGCGGCGCCGACCGCGGCCGCGTACGTGGCCCTGTACACCGTCGCCGTCACCAGCGCCCCCCGCACCAGCCTGCTGATCACGGTGTCGGTCCTCGGTGTGGTGATCAGCATCATGCTGGCCGTCAACACCCATAAGGCCCTGGAACTGCTGAAGGTCTCCGGCTGGCTGATCTCCGTGGTCCTCGCGGGCATCAGCGTGCGCGGCTACCGGCAGTACGTCGCCGCCGTCGTCGAACGCGCCGAACGCGCCGAACGCACCCGTGAGGAGGAGGCCCGCCGCCGGGTCGCCGAGGAACGGCTGCGCATCGCCCGCGACCTGCACGACCTGCTCGCCCACAGCATCACCCTGATCGGCGTGCAGACCTCCGTCGCCGCCCACGTGCTGGGCGCCGACCCCGACCGCCTGGACCGCGCGGCCGTCGCCAGGTCCCTGGACGACATCGCCGAGACCTGCCGCACCGCCCGCGGCGAACTGCGCACCACCCTGGAGGTGCTGCGCGAGCACGGCATCCCCGACGGGCGCGAACCGCTGCCCGGCCTCGGTGGACTGGACGGCCTGGCGGAGGCCGCGCGGGCCTCCGGGGCCAGCGTCGACCTCGCCGTCGAGGCCGACGCCGTACCGCCCGCGGTGGGCGCGGCCGCCTACCGGATCGTGCAGGAGGCCCTCACCAACGCCGTACGGCACGGCGGGCGCGAGGACCTCGGCATCCGGGTCGGGGTGCGCTCCGGGGAGGGCGCGCTGCGGGTCACCGTCACCGACGACGGGGCCGGCGCCGGAGGGGGCACCCCCGGCTTCGGGCTGGTCGGCATGCGCGAACGGGCCCGCAGCGTCGGCGGCACCGTGGACGCCGGGCCGCTGCCCGAGGCGGGTTTCGAGGTCAGTGCCGTCCTGCCGCTGGGAGGAGTCCAGTGACGATCCGTGTCCTGCTCGCCGACGACCAGACCCTGGTCCGGGCCGCCTTCGCCATGCTCGTCGAGTCCGCTCAGGACATGGCGGTCGTCGGACAGGCCGGCAACGGCCGGGAGGCCGTGGAGCTGGCCCGCAGCGAACGAGCCGACCTGGTGGTGATGGACATCCGCATGCCCGACCTCGACGGCATCGAGGCCACCCGGCTGATCGCCGCCGACGAGGACCTGGCCGGGGTGAAGGTCCTGGTGCTCACCACCTACGACACCGACGAGCACATCGTGGAGGCGCTGCGCGCGGGCGCCTCCGGCTTCCTGGTGAAGGACACCCGTCCGGCCGAGCTCCTGGAGGCGATCCGCACGGTGGCCGGCGGGGACGCCCTGCTGTCGCCCGGACCGACCTCCCGGCTCATCGCCCGCTTCCTGCGCAGCCCCACCGCGACCCCCGCCGAGGGCGGCCCCGAGTGTCTGTCGGAGCGCGAGCGCGAGGTGCTCACCCTGGTCGCCCGCGGGCTGAACAACACCGAGATCGGCGAGACGCTGGGGCTGAGCCCGCTCACCGCGAAGACCCACGTCAGCCGCATCATGGGCAAGCTGGGCGCCCGCGACCGGGCGCAACTGGTCATCGTGGCGTACGAGTCGGGGCTGGTGACGCCGGGAGCGTCGTGACGGAGTAAATCCTACGATCTGTCAGGACTCGTGCGATCATCGGGATCTCCGCCACCCGTGAGGGAGAGGGATGACCCGTCTGAGCCGTACCCTCCTCGTCGCCTCCGTCCTTCTCGGCACGCTCTCGGTGCCGGTCTCCGCCTCCGCCGCGTCCGGCTGCACGGGGTCCGTCCCCTATGTCGCCGGGCAGGGCGGCTACGCCGCCTACCGCGTCCCGGCCGCCGTCGCCACCGGCCTCGGCACGGTCCTCGCCTTCGCCGAGGGCCGCCGGGACGGGGCGGGTGACACCGGCACCATCGACGTGGTGCTGCGCCGCTCCGACGACGGCGGCTGCACCTGGGGCCCGCTCACGGTGGTGGCCGCCGGGGAGGGCGACACCCGGGGCAACCCGGCCCCCGTGTTCGACCCGTACACCGGCGCCGTCGTCCTCGTCACCTCGTACAACAGCGGGGCGGTGACCGAGGAGCAGATCATGCGCGGCGAGGTCACCGACGCCCAGAGCCGCCGGGTGTTCGTGCAGCGCAGCTGGGACGACGGCCGCAGCTTCGGCCCGCCGCAGGAGATCACCGCGCAGGTGAAGCCGCCCGGCTGGCGCTGGTACGCCACCGGCCCCGGACACGCCGTCGTGCTCACCCGGGGCCCGCACGCCGGCCGGCTGGTCGTCCCCGCCAACCACTCGGCCGCCCCGCCCCCGGGCTCCGGCGACACCGGCCAGGAGCCCCGCTACTACGGCGGCCACACCCTCTACAGCGACGACGGCGGGGTCACCTGGCGGCTCGGATTCGTCGACGACACCTACGACGGATTCGCCAACACCAACGAGACCAGCGCCACCCAACTGCCCGACGGCCGGGTCTACTTCTCCGCCCGCGACCAGCACGGCCTGTCCACCGGCAACCGGCTCGACAGCACGTCCGCCGACGGCGGCGAGAATCTGGAGCGGCCCTACGCGGTCCAGCCCACGCTGAACGACGTGCCGGTGGTCCAGGCGAGCGTGCTGCAACTGGGCGATCCCGGCGCCCCGCTGCTGTTCTCCGGGCCGTCGGTGCCCACCACCCGGCAGGCCCTGGCGGTGTGGCGCTCCACCGACGGAGGGCGCACCTTCGCCAAGGTGCTCACTCTGTCCGACCGCAAGGCCGCCTACTCCGACCTGGTCCGGATCAACGCGGGCACGGCCGGGGTGCTGTACGAGACGGGGACGGCGAGCGCCTACGAGACGATCGAGTTCCGCAGGCTCCCGGCCGAGCTGCTGTACTGAGGCCGCTCGGCGCGGCCGGGGCGGGCGGCCCGGCGGGCCGTGGCGAGGGGCCGTGGCGCCGGGGTCTCACAGCAGTCCGGCCCCGGCCAGTACCTTGCCCACCCGCTCGACCTCGCCCTCGGACAGCGGCACCTGGGGCGCGGCCGTCGCCGGGCAGTCGATGATCCCGCGCAGCTGCAGGGCCGCCTTGAACGCGCCCAGCGCCGAGGAACTCGGCCCCATCCGGGCGGGGTCGCCGACGCCGGTCATGCGGAACAGGGTGCACAGCCGCTCCTGCTCCGAGCGGGCCCGCTCCCAGTCGCCCGCCCGGCACAGCCGGTACAGCCGGACGTAGCCGTGCGGGTCGACGTTCGCCAGGCCCGGCACCGCCCCGTCGGCGCCCATCGCCAGGGCCGCGTCCATGACGACCTCCGACCCGGTGAGCACGGAGAAGCCGGGCAGGCCACGGGCCCCGGTGAGGACCTCGCGGAAGGCGCCCAGGTCGCCGCTGGAGTCCTTCAGCCCGGCCAGCACACCCTCCGCGGCCAGCTCCAGCACCACGTCGGCGGGCAGCTTCGAGTGCACCGCGGCCGGGATGTCGTAGGCCACGACGGGGACCGGGGAGGCGGCGGCGAGCAGACGGTAGTGGCGGGCGATCTCGGCCGGGTGGGTGCGGGCGTAGAACGGGGCGGTGACGACCACGCCGTTCGCGCCCGCCGCGGCGGCGGAGGCGACGTGCTCCGCCACCCGCGCGGTCGTCATGTCGATCGCGCCCGCCAGCACCGGCAGCCGCCCGTCCGCGTGGCCGACGGCGGTCTCCACCACCAGGCGGCGCTGCCGGTCCGTCAGGAACGCGGCCTCGGAGGTCGATCCGAGCACGAACAGCCCGTGCACCCCGCCGGCCACCAGATGGTCGATCAGCCGGCGCAGCGAGGGCACGTCCACCTCGCCCTCCGGGGTCAGGGGCGTGCAGACGGGCGGTACGACACCGGACAGCGGGGCGGGCAGGGTCATCAGGGCTCCCTGGGGCGGATCTGGGCGGCGAGATCGCGGGTCGACTCGTCCTCCTGCACGGGATGGTGGCACCGAAAGCGGTGTTCTGTCCCGGAAGCATGGCGGAAGTCCGGCATGACCGCTCCGCACAGCTCGTCCGCTTTCCAGCAGCGGGTGCGGAACGGGCACCCGCTCGGCGGCCGGGTCGCCGACGGCACCGGGCCTCTCAGCGGGATCGGCTCGACCGGCGCCAGCAGGCCGGGCGCGGCGGAGAACAGGGCACGCGTGTAGGGGTGCCGGGCACGGTCGGCGACCAGGCCGGCCGGGGCCTCCTCGACGATCCGGCCCAGATACATCGTGATCACCCGGTCGCTCATCCGCCGTACGGTCTGGATGTCGTGCGAGACGAACACCAGCGCCAGACCCAGGCGTTCCTTCAGATCCAGCAGCAGATTCAGGATCTGCGCGCGCACCGACACGTCCAGCGCGCTCGTCGGCTCGTCCGCCACCACCAGGCCCGGCTCCAGCGCCAGCGCCCGCGCGATGGCCACCCGCTGGCGCTGACCGCCCGACAGACTCCCCGGCAGCGCGTCCGCCAGCGCGGGCGGCAGGCCCACCAGCGCCATCAGCTCCCGCACCCGCGCGTCCCGCCCGGCCGCGCCGCCGTGCCCGTGCACATCCAGCGGATCGCGCAGGATGCGCCGCACCGGCAGCCGCCGGTTCAGCGCGGTCGAGGGGTCCTGGAACACCATCCCGGCGGACCGCCCGACGGTCGCCCGGCGCTCCCCGGCGGGCATCGCCCACAGATCCCGGCCCCGGAAGGACACCGTGCCCGCGGCCGGCCGCTCCACCCCCACCAGCACCTTCGCCAGCGTCGACTTCCCGCACCCCGACTCGCCCACCACCCCCACCGTCTCGCCCGGCGCGACCGCCAGACTCGCCCCGGTCAGGGCGTACACCCGGTCCCGGCGCAGCAGTCCGCCGCCGCGCGCCCGGTGCACCACGTGCACGTCGTTCACCTCGATCAGCGCGCTCATCAGGTCAACGCCTCGCTCTCCACGGCCGTCGGGTCCACCACGGGATGCCGGCAGGCGACCGTGTGCGCCGGCGGGCCCACCGGGAGCGGCACGGCCGCGCGGCACAGCTCGTCGGCCCGTCCGCACCGGTCGGCGAAGCGGCAGCCCGCGGGAAAGTCCGCCGGGGACGGGACGGCACCCCTGATCTGGCTCAGCCGCTCGTCCGAGGACTCCAGCGACAGCACACTGCCGAGCAGTCCGCGCGTGTACGGGTGGGCCGGCGCCGCGACCAGCCCGGCCGTCACCCCCGACTCCACGATCTGCCCGCCGTACATCACCACGATCCGGTCGGTGACGTCCGCGACCAGCGCGAGATCGTGCGAGACGAGGACCAGCGCGAAGCCGAGCTCCTCGCGCAGCCGCAGCAGCAGCTTCATGACCTGCGCCTGCACCGTCACGTCCAGCGCGGTCGTCGGCTCGTCGGCGACGATCAGCTTCGGGTCGCGGGACAGCGCCATCGCGATCAGGACACGCTGGCGCTGGCCGCCGGACAGCTCGTGCGGATAGCTGCGCAGGGTGCGCACGGGGTCCAGGCCGACCAGCGCCAGCAGTTCGGCCGGGCTTCTGCGGCCGCCCCGCCGGACCACCTGCCGCAGCTGCGCCCGCACGGTCATCGCCGGGTTCAGCGAGGACAGCGCGTCCTGGTACACCATCGCCATGTCGTGGCCCAGCATCCGCCGCCGCGCCTTCGCCGGTACGGCGGTCAGCTCGCGGCCCAGGAAACGGATCTCGCCGCGCACCCGGGCGCCCTTCGGCGGCAGGCCCATCACGGTGAGCGCGGTCAGCGACTTGCCGCAGCCGGACTCGCCGACCAGACCCAGCACCTCACCGGGGCGCACCTCGAAGCCGACCCCCGCGACGACGTCCACGCCGCGGTGCCGCCCCTCGAAGCCGACGTGCAGGTCCCGCACGGCCAGGACGGGATCGCCCCCGGGGAGCGGACGGGCCCGGTCCCGCAGCCGGCGCGCGGCGGCCTCGAGGGCGGGCAGGGGGAGGAGCCCCTCGGGACCGGCCGCCGGCTTCGGGGGCGCCCCGGTGTTCCCCGGCTGCCCGAAGCCGTCGGCGTCCCCGGCGCCCTCGGCGTGCCCGTCCTTCCCGTCCTGCCCGGTGTCCCCGGCGTTCCCGGCGTCCGCCCCCCGGTCCGCCGCCGGGGCCGCCCACGCGTCCGACACCCCCTCCGACAGGACGTTCAGCGCCAGCACGGTCGCCAGCATCAGCAGGCCCGGGAACACGGTGGCCCACCAGCCGCCGGTCAGGACCATGTTCTTGCCGTCGGCGATGACGCTGCCCCAGGACGGGTCCGGGGGCCGCACCCCCGCGCCGATGAAGGACAGGGACGCCTCGAACACGATCGCCTCGGCGACCTGCACCGTGCAGAACACCAGCACGGGAGCGAGGCAGTTGACGGCCACGTGCCGGAGGACGATGTGCGGGGTGCGGGCACCGATCACCCGCTCGGCCGTCACATAGTCCTCGCCGTACTGGTCGAGGACGTTGGCCCGCACGACCCGCGCCACCGGCGGCGTGAACAGGAACGCGATCGCGCAGATCAGTACGGTGATGCCGCCGCCGAACACCGCGACCAGGACCGCCGCCAGGGCGATCCCCGGGAACGCCATCACCACGTCCAGACAGCGCATCAGCGTCTCGTCGACGCTTCTGCGGGAGGTCGCGGCGACCGCGCCGAGCAGCGCGCCCACGACCAGGGCCAGCAGGGTCGCGCCCAGCCCGATGGCCAGCGACCAGCGCGCCCCGTACATCAGCCGGCTCAGGATGTCCCGGCCCAGGCTGTCCTGGCCCATCCAGTGGGCGGCCGAGGGATGCCCGCTGCCGTCGGTCAGCGGCTGCTGGTCGAGCGGGTCGTACGGGGCGAGCAGCGGCGCGAACACCGCGCTCAGCGCGACGACGCCGAGCAGGCAGACGGCGGCCTTCGACGGCGCGGACAGCTGTTGCCGGCCGCGCAGCCGGACACCGCCCGGCCGGGTGAGCGCCTCGGTGAGGTTCTTGCGCGTGATCACGGTCCGGCGTCCCTCAGTCGCGGGTTGACCAGGAGATAGAGGATGTCGATGACCAGGTTCACCACCACGAACCCGGCCGCGGTGGTCAGTACGACGCCCTGCACGACGGCCGGGTCGCCGTTCTTCACGGCGTCGATCATCAGCTTGCCCATGCCGGGCAGCGCGAAGATCGTCTCGATGACGACCGCGCCGCCCAGCAGATAGCCGACCCGCAGCCCGAGCACGGTCAGCGGGTTCACCAGGGCGTTGCGCAGCACGTTGCGGCCGACCACGACCCGGGGCGGCAGCCCGCTGCCGATCGCGGTGCGGACGTAGTCCTTGTCCAGCTCCTCCACCATCGAGGTGCGCACCACGCGGGTGAGCTGGGCGGCGACCGGCAGGGACAGGGCGAGCGCGGGCAGCGCCATGGTGCTCAGCCAGCCGGTGACCGAGTCGGCCGGGTTGATGTAGCCGCCGGTGGGGAACCAGCCCAGCTCCACCGCCAGGTACTGGATCATCAGCAGGGCCAGCCAGAAGCCGGGCGCGGCCACGCCGATCAGGGACACCGCCCGCACCAGCTGGTCCGGCACCCGGTCCCGGTGGATCGCCGCGGCGACCCCGCCGAGCAGCGCCAGCACCATCGCGATGCCGAGGCCGAGGAAGGTCAGCTGGAGCGTGAGAGGCAGGGCGGTCGCGACCAGCTCCAGCACCGGTGCCCCGGTCAGCGCGCTGGTGCCCAGGTCGCCGTGCAGGAGGTCGTCGACGAAGTGGGCGTAGCGCACGGGCAGCGGGTCGAGCAGGCCGTGCTCCTCGCGGAAGGCGCGCAGCTGCCCGGGTGTCGGATTCGCGCCCTGGAAGAACGCGGACGCCGGGTCGACGTCCGAGAACCGCATCACCAGGAACACGAACAGCACGATCCCCAGCATCAGCGGCACCAGCAGCGCGAGCCGGCGGGCCAGGATGCGTACGACGGCCGTCATGCCGTCAGATCCACTTCGCCCGGAGCAGGTTGACGCCCGGGTAGGGCTGGGCGCGCAGGCCGGTCAGCCGCCGGGGGTCCCACGCGGTCATCAGCTCGTTGTGGACGACCGGGTACAGCACCCCCTGCTCGGCGACCACGTCGATGTAGTCCTGGATCATCGCCTTCTTGCGCTCCGGGTCGGGTTCGCGGGTGGCCCGGTCCATGTCCGCGAACAGGCCCCGCGCGACCGGGTCGCCGGCCCAGCGGGCGTAGCCCGTCCACAGGTTCTGCGGGCCATGGTTGTAGTGCATGATCAGGTCGGCGTCGAGCCCGAACTGGCCGGGGTTGGAGGCCGCGGCGACCACCTGGTAGTCGCGCTTCTGGTCCAGCTTGGTGAACACGGCCGTCGTCTCCTGCGGCGACAGCGTCGTACGCACCCCGATCGCGTCCCAGGACGCCTTGATCGTGGGCAGGCAGTCGACGACCCAGCTGACGTTCACCGACATGATGTCGACCTTCAGCCGCTTCACCCCGGCCGCCCTGAGCAGGGCGCGCGCCCGGTCCGGGTCGTGGGTGTAGACGGTGCGGGCCCGCCGGTACGCCGGATGTCCCTCGTCCAGGAACGACGAGGCCGGGGTGCCGTGCCCCTTCAGGGCGACCTGGACGAGCTTGTCGGTGTCGACGGCGTACCGCAGCGCCTGCCGCACCCGTACGTCGTCGAACGGTTCGTGCCGGGTGTTGAACATCAGGAACAGGTTGTTCATCCCGGACCCGCCCGCCACCGACAGCCCGTCGTCGCGCAGCCGGCCGATGTCGGCGTAGGGGATGTTGTCCGCGATCTGCGCGCCCGCGCCGGACATCCGGGCCACGCGCGGGGCGGCGTCCACGATCGACAGCCAGTTCATCCTGCGGAAGGCCGGGCGCAGCGGGCCGTTGTAGCCGGCGAACGCCTCGAAGGCCGTGTTCGACCTCGGATGGTGGGCCGTCTGCCGGTACGGCCCCGAGCCCACCGCCAGTCCCCTGATCGCCTCGTCCCAGGCGCCGGGCCGCCCGAACACATGCCGGGGCATGACCTTGGCGAGGGTGAGCCGGGAAAGGCCCTCGGGGAACGGGAACTTGAGCACCAGTTCGACACTACGCGGCCCGGTCGCGCGCACGCTCTCCAGCCAGGGCGCGAAGAACCCCTTCACCAGGGTCTGGGTGCCCGGGTCCAGGACGCGGTCGAAGACGAACACCACGTCGTCCGCGGTGACGGGCCGTCCGTCGTGGAACACCGCGCCGCGCCGCAGATCGAACCGCCACCGGGTGGCCCGGGGATCGGCGGGAAGCGCGACGGCGAGCGCGGGATGGGGCGCGCGGGACACCGGATCGGTGTCGACCAGCCCCTCGTAGAGATGGTTGTTCGCCGCCATGGAGAACGCGGACGCCGTCTGCGTCGGGTCCCAGCTGCCGTCGTTGCCGTACCCGATCACCGCCGTCAGCGTCGTCCCGCCCCCGCCGACGGCGATCGTCGACTCGGGACCGCACCCCGGCACCGCGGCGCCCGCACCGAGCGCACCGGCGAACGTCAGCAGCGACCGGCGGTGGGGCGCCGGAACACCAGGAGCCACGTCGGCCTCCTCCAGGGGGAGGTGAAGCGTCCGATCTTCTTCCGGTCCGTCATGTTACGTGCGCTTATGTCCCCTGCGCGGGACCGACGCCTGCCCCTGTACGGCGTCGGCCCCACGCGTCCGTAGCGGTCAGGGGGTCAGACGAGGGTCTCCGCCAGGAGTTCGGCCGTCTCCTTGATCAGGGCGTCGACGCGGGGTGCGTCCGGGGTGGGGCGGGTCGACTGGATGCTCAGGAGCAGGGGGACGCCGCGGTCGGTCCAGGCGATGCCCACGTCGTTGTTGGTGCCGTACGAGCCGCCGCCCGTCTTGTCGGCCACCCGCCAGCCGACGGGCAGGCCGGCCCGCAGCCGGGTGGTGCTGGTCGTGTTGGACAGCAGCCAGTGGGTCAGCAGCTCGCGGTCCGGGGCGTTCAGGGCCCGGCCCAGGACGAGACGGGCGTAGGTGCGGCCGATCGCCCGCGGCGTCGTGACGTCGGTGCGCCGCCACGGCTCGGCCGTGTTCAGCTCGGGCTCCCAGCGGTCCAACCGGGTCACCGGGTCGCCCAGCGAGCGGGCGAAGCGGGTGATCGCCGTGGGGCCGCCCAGTTCGCGCAGCAGCAGGTTGCCCGCCGTGTTGTCGCTGTGGGTGATCGCGACCTCGGCCAGCTCGGCGACCGTCATCCCGGTCTCCAGATGTGCCTCGGTGATGTCCGAGTTCTCGACGATGTCGTCCCGCGTGTAGTGGATGCGCCGGGCGAGGACCTCGCCGTCCCTGTCCAGGTCGCGCAGGACGGCCGCCGAGGCCAGCGTCTTGAACAGGGAGCAGACGGGGAACCGCTCGTCCTCGCGGTGGGCGACCGTTCGCCCGGTGAGGACGTTGCGGGCGTACACGCCGAGCCGGGCTCCGTGCACCGCCTCCAGCTCGAGCAGCCGGGGGGTCACCGGGTCGGGGGCGGCCGGGCCCGAGGCGTGGGCCGCGGGGGCCGCCGCCAGCAGGGCCGTCGCGGTGACGGCACCGGTGGCGGCGAGGAGCGAACGCCGGGACGGGGAGGGTACGGACGATGAGATGACGACCTCCGGAACTCGGCGGAGGCGCACCGCCCAGGCGGCGGGCACCCCCGCGAACGGGATGATCTTCCACTCCCAGGGACGTCCGGGGTGCCCGCCGTAGTTGCCCCGGACCGTCAGCGGCAGTACAGATCGCCGTCCGGGCGCTCGCCCGTGGCCAGGAAACGGGAGACCGCGGCGTCGCCGCAGGCGTTGCCGTTGGCCAGATAGGCGTCGTGGCCGGTGGAGTTCACCGTGACCATCACGGCACGCCGGCCGAGCGCCTCGCGCAGCTTGAGGGCGCCGCTGAGCGGGGTGGCGACGTCCCGCTCGTTCTGCACCAGCAGGAAGGAGGAACGGCCCCGGTCGGTGATCCGCACCGGCGGCTCCTGCGGGGTGAACGGCCAGGCGGCGCACGCCATCGCGTTGCGCGGCATACCGGCGGTGAGCGGGAACTTCGCCCGGCTGACGGTGACGTCCTTCTGGTACACGGCGGCCTCGCGCGGGAAGTCCACGTCGTTGCAGATCGTCCCCATCGCCACGGCCGTGACGTTCTGGAGCAGCTCCTCGGGCGGGGCGGGCGGAGCGGGCGGCAGCTGGCCCCCGCGCGCGGCGTCGATCAGCCGGACGAGCCCGGGGAAGTCGTCGGGGTCGTAGAGGCTGGACAGCATCGCCTGGCGCAGTTCGTTGCCGTCCAGCACGGGCGGGTTGGCGCCCGGCCACGGCAGCGGCTCCCGGTCGAGCCTCGCGGCCAGCTCCAGGAACACGCGCCGCACCCCGGCCGGGGTCTCGGCGATCCGGTGCGGTGTGCCCGGCGCCGAGGCGTACGCGGCGAACCGCGGGAAGGTGTCCTCCACGCCCCGCTCGAACCCGGCGAGCCAGGCGCGGCCGACCCGCCCGGGGTCCGGGTCGTCGTTGCTGTCGAGCACGAACCGGTCGGTGCGGTGCGGGAACAGCTCGCCGTAGACCGCGCCGACGTACGTGCCGTACGACACACCCCACGCCGAGATCCTGCGCTCCCCGAGGGCGGCCCGGACGCGGTCCAGGTCCCGGGCCTCGTTGCGGGTGCTGATGTGCCGGATCAGCTCGTCGGCGTTGGCGGCGCAGGCCCCGGACATCCGGCGGGCGTTGGCCATGTTCCCGGCCACCGAGCCGTCGGGCGCCGGCCAGGGCCGCAGCTTGGTCGCGGCGAGGTCGGAGGTCTCCAGCTCACAGCCGACCGCCGTGGAGGGGGCCATGCCGCGCGGGGCGAAGCCGATCAGGTCGTAGGCGTCCCGGACCTCCTTCGGCAGCAGCGCGGCCTTCTCCGAGGGCTGGCCGAGACTGTCCCCGCCGGGTCCGCCCGGGATCAGCAGCAGGGCGCCGCGGCGGGCGGCCGGGTTCTCGCTGGGCAGCCGCGAGACGGCGATGTCGATCTGCCGGCCGTGCGGGTCGGCGTAGTCCATGGGGACCTTCACGGTGGCGCACTGCTGACGGGGGTCGAGGCCCTGGCCCTCGCAGCTGGTCCACTTCAGCGGCTCGGCGGCCCGCACGGGGGTCGCCGTCGCGGGGGCGGTGAGACCGAGGACCAGGGCCGCCGCGGAGGCGGTCGCGGACAGACTGACGATGCTGGCGATGCGGGTCGGCTTCTTCATGCTCCGAGCCTCGTGGATCACGCCCACCCGTCCCATCCGGTCAACGGCCCACTTCCCAGGGGGGTTTACCCCAGCACCGACCTCGGGGCCGTCCCCGGCGACGGGGACGCCCCGGGCGCCGGGAGCGGGGTGACGTAGGGTGCTGGGCCATGAGATTCCCGGATCTGCTGAGGTGGCGGCGCCGCGGGCCGAGGGCCGAGCGGCGGTTCCGCACGCCCCTCACCCGCCACCAGCTGTGGATGGTCTCCCTCGGCGCCCCCGCCGCCTGGGACGCGGGCCCCTCGCGCACGACCCTCTACCCCCTCGCCCGGCTCGACGACGACGGCGTCCGCCGGCGACTGGCCGAGCAGTGGGGCATCCGCGGCAGACAGGACCTCGTCGCCCGGCTCGACGGACTGTCCAGGACCGGGGACCGGGCCCGCGCGCAGCGGATGCTCGGCGTCGCCCCGCTCGCCTGGGACGCCGCGCAGTACGTCGAGATCTCCCGGCGCGCCTTCGCCGCGGGCCTGATCAGCGAGGCCGACGCCTGGACGGCGCTGAAGAACATCGTCCCGTCCGTCGCCCGCACCTACGCCTCCTGGCAGGAGTACGGCGAGCACTACCTGCTCGGCCGCGGCCTGGGCCGGAGCGGGCTCCCGGATCTCGCCTTCCCC
This sequence comes from Streptomyces sp. NPDC048600, assembly GCF_055587025.1. Lineage (NCBI taxonomy): Bacteria > Bacillati > Actinomycetota > Actinomycetes > Kitasatosporales > Streptomycetaceae > Streptomyces > Streptomyces sp. NPDC048600. The sequence goes on from NZ_JBVJGZ010000006.1 coordinate 376,967, forward strand.
GGCGAGGACGAGGTGCGCGCCCTGCTCGACCCGGAGAACCGCGCGAGCCCCTGGAACGTCGTCCCCTGGGACACCATCTACGACCCGGACCGCCCCCGCTGACTTGGGGCCATCGGCCCTGGCGGCCGTCCGCATACGGGAGAATGAGGGCATGAGTCTGTTCCGCGACGACGGCATCGTGCTGCGCACCCAGAAGCTGGGCGAGGCGGACCGGATCATCACCCTGCTCACCCGCGGCCACGGACGGGTGCGGGCCGTCGCCCGGGGCGTGCGGCGGACCAAGTCCAAGTTCGGCGCCCGGCTCGAACCGTTCTCGCACGTGGACGTGCAGTTCTTCGCGCGCGGCAGCGAGCTGATCGGCCGCGGACTGCCGCTGTGCACCCAGAGCGAGACCATCGCGCCGTACGGCGGCGGGATCGTCACCGACTACGCCCGCTACACCGCGGGCACCGCCATGCTGGAGACCGCCGAGCGGTTCACCGACCACGAGGGCGAGCCGGCCGTGCAGCAGTACCTGCTGCTGGTCGGGGCGCTGCGCACCCTGGCCCGCGGCGAGCACGCCCCGCACCTCGTCCTCGACGCCTTCCTGCTGCGCTCCCTCGCCGTCAACGGCTACGCACCGAGCTTCGGCGACTGCGCGAAGTGCGGGATGCCGGGTCCGAACCGTTTCTTCTCCGTGGCCGCGGGCGGCTCCGTGTGCGTCGACTGCCGGGTGCCCGGTAGCGTCGTCCCGTCGCCGCAGGCGCTGGTGCTGCTCGGCGCTCTGCTCACGGGAGACTGGGAGACCGCGGACGCCTGCGAACCGCGGTACGTCCGGGAGGGGAGCGGGCTGGTCTCCGCCTATCTGCACTGGCACATGGAGCGCGGGCTGCGTTCCCTTCGGTACGTGGAAAAGTAAGAGAGAGACGAGAAGCACATGGTCGTACGCGGGTTCCTGGGGCGCCAGCGGCGCGAGTACAGGACGCCGGAGCCGCACCCGTCCGGCGCGCGGCCGCCGAAGCTGCCGGGCGAGCTGATCCCGAACCACGTGGCGATCGTGATGGACGGGAACGGCCGCTGGGCCAAGGAGCGCGGGCTGCCGCGCACCGAGGGTCACAAGGTCGGCGCGGAGCGGGTCCTCGACGTGCTCCAGGGCGCCATCGAGATGGGCGTCGGCGCGATCTCCCTGTACGCCTTCTCCACGGAGAACTGGAAGCGCTCGCCCGACGAGGTGCGCTTCCTGATGAACTTCAACCGCGACTTCATCCGCAAGACCCGCGACCAGCTCGACGAGCTGGGCATCCGGGTGCGCTGGGTGGGCCGCATGCCCAAGCTGTGGAAGTCGGTCGCCAAGGAGCTCCAGATCGCCCAGGAGCAGACCAAGGACAACGACCGGCTCACGCTGTACTTCTGCATGAACTACGGCGGCCGCGCGGAGATCGCCGACGCCGCGCAGGCCCTCGCCGAGGATGTGAGGGCGGGCCGCCTCGACCCGTCGAAGGTCAACGAGAAGACCCTGTCCAAGTACATGTACTACCCGGACATGCCGGACGTGGACCTCTTCCTGCGGCCGAGCGGCGAGCAGCGCACCTCCAACTACCTGCTGTGGCAGAGCGCCTACGCGGAGATGGTCTTCCAGGACGTGCTGTGGCCGGACTTCGACCGGCGTGATCTGTGGCGGGCCTGTCTGGAGTTCGCCTCCCGCGACCGACGCTTCGGCGGCGCCATCCCGAACGAGGAACTGGCCGCGATGGAGGGCAGGCTCCCGTAGGACGCCCGCGGGCCCGGGGGTGGTGACCTCCGCGCGGCCGGGTGCGGATACGCCGTGGTCGCTCGCGCAGTTCCCCGCGCCCCTCAGGGCGTGCCACTGACGCGCCTCGAAGGGGCGCGGGGAACTGCGCGACCAGCCACCCACCACTCGCACCCGGCAGCCGGAGATCAACCACCCCCGAACACGCCCGGCTCAGCCGCGCGCAGCGCACTCCGCACAGGTGCCGAAGATCTCCACCGTGTGCGCCACGTTCACGAAGCCGTGCTCCGCGGCGATGGCCTCCGCCCAGGACTCCACCGCCGGGCCCTCGACCTCCACGGCCTTGCCGCAGGACCGGCACACCAGGTGATGGTGGTGCTCACCCGTCGAGCAGCGGCGGTAGACGGACTCGCCGTCGGAGGTGCGCAGGACGTCGACCTCGCCGGCGTCGGCGAGGGACTGAAGGGTCCGGTAGACCGTGGTCAGGCCCACCGAGTCGCCCTTGTGCTTGAGCATGTCGTGCAGTTCCTGCGCGCTGCGGAACTCGTCGACCTCGTCGAGGGCGGCCGCCACCGCGGCTCGCTGCCGGGTGGAACGGCCCTTGACGGGCGGTCCAGCGGTCGTCACCGGTTGCCTCCTCACGTCTCGCCTGCCGGGCCATTGTGCCAGCCCGGGTGGAAGGCGGTCAGACGCCGACTTCCCGCTCCGGGCCGCGTCCGGCCGGAATCGCGCACTCTGCCGGGTCCCCGGCCGGGTGCGCCGCGGCCGCGGCCCGCGCCCTGCGCCTGGCCAGTGGGGCGGCCAGCGCGGTCAGCGTGATGAACGCGGCGATGGCCAGCAGCACGATCGTCGCGCCGGGCGGTACGTCCTGGTAGTACGACGTGATCGTGCCGCCCAGGGTCACCCCGACACCGATCGTCACGGCGAGGGCGAAGGTGGCGGCGAAACTGCGGCTGATCTGCTGGGCGGCGGCCACCGGGACCACCATCAGCGCGGACACCAGCAGCAGGCCCACCACGCGCATGGCGACGGTGACGGTGACCGCGGCGGTCACGGCGACGAGCAGGTTCAGCGCGCGCACCGGCAGGCCGGTGACCCGGGCGAACTCCTCGTCCTGGCTGACGGCGAACAGCTGGCGGCGCAGCAGCAGCGTGGTGAGGATCACGAACCCGGCCAGGACGCAGATGGCGGTCACGTCGGACTCGGACACCGTGGACAGCGAGCCGAACAGGAACGACATCAGATTGGCGTTGGCGCCGCCGGGCGCGAGGTTGATCAGCATCACGCCGCCGGCCATGCCGCCGTAGAAGAGCATGGCGAGGGCGATGTCGCCGCGGGTCCTGCCGTACCAGCGGATCAGCTCCATCAGGACCGCGCCCGCGACGGAGACCAGGGTGGCCATCCACACCGGGGACCAGGAGAGCATGAAGCCGAGGCCGACACCGGTCATGGCGACATGGCCGATGCCGTCGCCCATCAGGGCCTGGCGGCGCTGGACGAGGTAGATGCCGATCGCCGGGGCGGTGATGCCGACGAGGACGGCGGCGAGCAGGGCCCGCTGCATGAAGGCGTAGTTCAGGAATTCCATCAGCTCAGCAGTCCCGTCCGGATCGGTTCGGCGTCGTGAGCCGCGTGCGGGTGGACATGGTCGTGGCCGGGCAGCGCGTGCTGGCCGACGGCCTCCGGCGGCGGGCCGTCGTGCAGGACGCAGCCGTCGCGCAGGACGACCGCCCGGTCGATCAGGGGCTCCAGCGGGCCCAGTTCGTGCAGCACGAGCAGCACGGTGGCGCCCGCGGCGACCTGGGTGCGCAGGGTCTCGGCGAGCACCTCCTGGCTGGCGAGGTCGACGCCCGCCATGGGCTCGTCCATGATCAGCAGCTCGGGCTCGGAGGCCAGCGCGCGGGCGATCAGCACCCGCTGGTGCTGGCCGCCCGACAGGGCCTCCACCGGGTCCTTGGCCCGGTCGGCCATGCCGACCAGCTCCAGGGCACGGCGTACGGCGGCGTGGTCGGCCTTGCGCAGGACGCCGAGACGGGCGCGGGAGAGCCGGCCCGCCGAGACGACCTCGGTGACGGTGGCTGGCACGCCGCCCGCGGCGGTGGTGCGCTGCGGTACGTAGCCCACACGCGCCCAGTCGCGGAAGCGGCGGCGCGGGGTGCCGAAGAGTTCGATCTCTCCGGCGGACACCGGGACCTGGCCGATGACGCTGCGGATCGCGGTCGACTTGCCGGAGCCGTTCGCGCCGAGCAGCGCGACGACCTCGCCGCGGCGGACGGTGAGGTCGATGCCGCGCAGCACGGTGCGGGAACCCAGCTCGGCGCGCACGCCGCGCAGGGAGATGACGGGCTCGCCCATGGCGTCCTCCGTGACGGTCATTTCGTGCCCAGGGCGGTCTGGAGGGCCTTGAGGTTGGCCCGCATGACCTGGAGGTAGTCGTCGCCGCGGGACTTGTCGGTGATGCCCTCGAGCGGATCGAGGACGTCGGTGCGCAGTCCGGCGTCGGAGGCGAGGGTCTTCGCGGTCTTGTCGGAGACGAGGGTCTCGTAGAAGACGGTGGTGACGCCGTCGGCCTCGGCCTCCTCCTGGAGTTCCTTGATCCGGGCGGGGCTGGGCTCGCTCTCCGGGTCGAGGCCGGAGATGGCCTCCTGGGTCAGGCCGTAGCGCTCGGCGAGGTAGCCGAAGGCGGTGTGGTTGGTGAAGAACGTCTTGGTCTTCGTGTCCTTCAGGCCCTGCGCGAAGGCGGTGTCGAGGCCGCCGAGCTCCTCGACCAGGGCGGCGGTGTTCTTCCGGTAGTCGGCGGCGTGCTCCGGGTCGGCCTTCTCGAAGGCCTTGCCGACGCCCTCGGCGATCTCGGCGTACCGGACCGGGTCGAGCCAGACGTGCGGGTCGAGGTGGGAGCCCTCCTCGGAGCCCTCCTCGGCGGAGCCGCCGTGGTCGTGACCGTCCTCGACGCCGAGGTCCTCGAGGTGCGTGAGCTTCGCCGCGTCGATCTTCGTGCCGGCCGAGGACTGCCCCACCGCGTCGTCCACGGCGGGCTGGAGACCGGCGAGATAGAGGACGGCGTCGGACTCCTGGAGCTGCGCGGTCTGGCGGGCGCTGATCTCCAGGTCGTGCGGCTCCTGGCCGGGCTCGGTGAGGGTGGTGACGCTGACGTGCGCCCCGCCGATCCGCTCGGCGAGGAACTCCATCGGATAGAAGGACGCCACGACATCGAACTTGTCCGTGTTGCCCGCGGCCGCGCCGGCGGTGGAGCAGGCGGACAGGGTGCCCATGCCGAGCAGGCCGACCGCGGCGAGCGCGAGCCCGGATATGTGATGTCGTCGTACGTTCATGACACTCATTTTCAGCAACGATGGAAACCATTGTCAACAAGCCTGCGGAACGGCCCGGAGGCCGGACCGATTTGGTCGAGGGGCAGGCAACGCCGGTAACCTGAAGCATTCGCTGGAAGCACCTCGCTTCGCCCGCCCGTCTCCCGACCACCACCCCTCATCGAGGCGCTACGCGCCGCACCCGTCAGCATTCGTCGTCGTAATGAAGAGAGCACCGTGGCCGCCGACAAGATCGACACCATCGTCAGCCTGAGCAAGCGCCGTGGCTTCGTTTTCCCTTGCAGTGAGATCTACGGCGGTCAGCGTGCCGCCTGGGACTACGGGCCGCTGGGTGTCGAGCTCAAGGAGAACATCAAGCGCCAGTGGTGGCGCTACATGGTGACCTCGCGCGAGGACGTCGTCGGTATCGACTCCTCCGTGATCCTCGCCCCCGAGGTCTGGGTCGCCTCCGGTCACGTCGCCACGTTCACCGACCCGCTCACCGAGTGCACCTCTTGTCACAAGCGGTTCCGCGCGGACCACCTGGAGGAGGCCTTCGAGGAGAAGAAGGGCCGCGCCCCCGAGAACGGCCTGGCCGACATCAACTGCCCCAACTGCGGCACCAAGGGTCAGTTCACCGAGCCCAAGCAGTTCTCCGGCCTGCTCTCCACGCACCTCGGCCCGACCCAGGACTCCGGCTCGGTCGCCTATCTGCGTCCCGAGACCGCCCAGGGCATCTTCACCAACTTCGCCCAGGTGCAGACCACCTCGCGCCGCAAGCCGCCGTTCGGCATCGCGCAGATGGGCAAGTCCTTCCGCAACGAGATCACGCCCGGCAACTTCATCTTCCGCACCCGCGAGTTCGAGCAGATGGAGATGGAGTTCTTCGTCAAGCCGGGCGAGGACGAGAAGTGGCAGGAGTACTGGATGGAGCAGCGCTGGAACTGGTACACCGGCCTGGGCCTGCGTGAAGAGAACATGCGCTGGTACGACCACCCGCAGGAGAAGCTCTCCCACTACTCCAAGCGCACCGCCGACATCGAGTACCGCTTCCAGTTCGGCGGCTCGGAGTGGGGCGAGCTGGAGGGTGTCGCCAACCGCACCGACTACGACCTCGGCGCGCACTCCAAGGCCTCCGGCCAGGACCTGTCCTACTTCGACCAGGAGGCCGGCGAGCGCTGGACTCCGTACGTCATCGAGCCCGCGGCCGGTGTCGGCCGCACCATGCTCGCCTTCCTGCTGGACGCCTACGTCGAGGACGAGGCGCCCAACGCCAAGGGCAAGATGGAGAAGCGGACCGTGCTCCGCCTCGACCACCGCCTCGCCCCGGTGAAGGTCGCGGTGCTCCCGCTGTCCCGCAACCCCGAGCTGTCCCCGAAGGCCAAGGGGCTCGCCCAGGCGCTGCGCCAGCACTGGAACATCGAGTTCGACGACGCCGGTGCGATCGGGCGGCGCTACCGCCGTCAGGACGAGATCGGTACGCCGTTCTGTGTCACGGTCGACTTCGACACGCTCGACGACAACGCGGTGACCGTGCGTGAGCGCGACACGATGAAGCAGGAGCGCGTGTCGCTGGACCAGATCGAGGGGTACCTCGCCTCGCGTCTGATCGGCTGCTGACCGACGTTTCCGCTGAGGTACCAGGGGGCTCCGCCCCCTGGACCCCCGGCCTTTGCCCACCCTCCCGTCCGGAACCGCCGGTCGGGAGGGTGGGCTCTTTGCTTTTCGGTCAACGGCCCTGGAGCGCCTTGACGTTGTCGCCGAAGGTCCAGTTCTTCGAGCCGTCCCAGTTGACCGACCACGTCATCAGGCCCTTGAGGGACGTGCCGTAGTGCCGCCAGGCCTGGGCGACCAGGCTCGGTGACATGTGACCACCGCCCGCGCCGGGCTGGGCGGGCAGGCCCGGGACCTGCTTGTCGTAGGGCACCTTGACGGTCGTGCCCTGGATCACGAGGCCCTTGTTCAGGCAGTCGGTCTGCGCGGTGAAGCCCTGGACGGTGCCGGCCGAGTAGGAGTCGCCGGAGCAGCCGTACATGCTGCCGTTGTAGTACTGCATGTTCAGCCACCACAGGCGGCCGTTGTCCGCGTACTTCTTGATGACGGGCAGGTACGCGCCCCAGATCGAGCCGTAGACGATGCTGCCGCCGGTGACGTAGGCGGTCTCCGGGGCCATGGTCAGGCCGAAGCCGGCGGGCATCTGGGCGAGGACGCCGTCGATGATGCGGATCAGGTTGGCCTGCGAGGGGGAGAGCTGGTTGATGTTGCCGCTGCCCACCAGGCCCGTCTCGATGTCGATGTCGATGCCGTCGAAGTTGTAGCGCTTCAGGATCGGGACGATCGTCGCGACGAAACGGTCGGCGACGGTGGCCGAGCTGAGGTCGATGCCCGCCGTCGCGCCGCCGATGGACAGCAGGATCGTCTGGCCGGAGGCCTTCGCGGCGCACATCTCGGCGGGCGTGGCCACCTTCACGCCGGTGTCCATGCCGTCCTCCCACAGTGCTGTGCCGTCGGAGCGGATGACCGGGAAGGCCGCGTTGATCACGTTGTAGCCGTGGGCGCGGATGCGGGAGTCGGTGATCGGGGTCCAGCCGAAGGGCGGATGGACCCCGTTGGCGGCGCCGTCCCAGTTCTCCCAGTAGCCCTGGAGCACCTTGCCCGTGGGTCGTGGCTTCACCGCGCAGGTGTCGGCGGCGGAGGCGGCGGGCGCGGTGGCGATCGCGAGCGGGGCGAGGACGGCGGTGGTGAGGGCGCAGGTCAGCAGGCGCAGGGCGCGGCGGAGCATCGGGCCTCCCGGTGGGGGTCGGTGAGGTGGCGCTGACATGACAGTGCTCTTGGTCCAGACCTTTCGTCAATAGGTCTGGACCAAACGCCCCTCCGGACGGCGGCTGACATGTATGGACTGACAGATATTGAAATCTGTCAGCTGTCATGCGACAGTGGAGGCACACCACCCCCCACGGCATCCCCAAGGAGCCCCTCATGCGCACTCGCGCTCTCGGAACCACCGGCCCCCAGGTCTCCGCCCTCGGCCTCGGCTGCATGGGCATGTCCGCGCTGTACGGCGAGGCGGACCGGGCCGAGTCCGTCGCGACGATCCACGCCGCCCTGGAGTCCGGCGTGAACCTGCTGGACACCGGCGACTTCTACGGCATGGGCCACAACGAACTGCTGATCGGCGAGGCCCTGCGCACCGCCCCGGCCGCCCTGCGTGAACAGGCCCTGGTCAGCGTGAAGTTCGGCGCCCTGCGCGACCCGGACGGCAACTGGGACGGCTACGACGGCCGCCCGGCCGCGGTGAAGAACTTCGCCGCCTACTCGCTCCAGCGCCTGGGCGTCGACCACATCGACGTCTACCGCATCGCCCGCCTCGACCCCGGCGTGCCGATCGAGGAGACCGTCGGCGCCATCGCCGAGCTGGTCGAGAAGGGCCATGTCCGGCACATCGGACTGAGCGAGGTCGGCGCCGACACCGTCCGCCGGGCCGCCGCCACCGCCCCGATCGCGGACCTCCAGATCGAGTACTCGCTGATCTCCCGCGGCATCGAGGAGTCGGTCCTGCCCGTCACCCGTGAACTGGGCATCTCCGTCACGGCGTACGGCGTTCTCTCCCGCGGCCTGATCTCCGGCCACTTCACCGCCGGACGGCAGCTCGGCACGGGCGACTTCCGGGCCATGTCGCCGCGCTTCCAGGGCGAGAACCTGCGGCACAACCTGGACCTCGTCGAGGCGCTGCGGAAGATCGCCGAACAGAAGGGCGTGAGTGTCGCCCAGATCGCCGTCGCCTGGGTGCTCGCCCAGGGCGAGGACATCGTCCCGCTGGTCGGCGCCCGCACCCGCGAGCGGCTGGCCGAGTCCCTCGGCGCCCTGGACGTGACCCTGGAGGCGGCCGACCTCGCCGCGATCGAGGAGGCCGTACCGGCGGGCGCGGCGGCCGGCGAGCGCTACCCGGCCGCCCAGATGGCCCACCTCGCGACCCGATGACGACCGGGCGGCCCCACGACGGCTCGGCACCGGACCGCCGGACCGTGCCCGGTACCGTCTAGACCATGGCAGCGACCGAGACCCTGACCGCCGAGCGCATCCTCGAGGCGACCGAGGAGGTGCTGCGCCGCCACGGCCCGGCCAAGGCGACCGTGGTGGACGTGGCCCGCGCCCTCGGGGTCAGCCACGGCAGCGTCTACCGGCACTTCCGCACCAAGGCGGCGCTGCGCGAGGCCGTCACCAAGCGCTGGCTGGACCGCACCTCCGAGACGCTCTCCGCGATCGTCGCCGAGGACCGCGACGCCCGGGAGCGGCTGCGCGACTGGCTCGCGGCGCTGCTCGCGGCCAAGCGGCGCAAGGCGGGCGAGGACCCCGAGCTGTTCGCCACCTATATGGTCCTGACCGGCGAGAACACCGCCGCGGTCGGCGAGCACATCGACGATCTCACCGCCCAGCTCACCCGGATTGTCGAGGCCGGTGTCGCCGACGGCGTCTTCGCCGCCGCCGACCCGGAGGCCGCCGCCCGGGCCGTCTTCCAGGCCACCGGCCGCTTCCACGACCCCGGTTACCACAAGGAGTGGGAACAGCCCGGCGTCGAGGCCGAGTTCACCGCGGTCGTCGATCTGCTGCTGCGCGGGCTGCGGGCCTGAGGGCCTGAGGGCCTGAGGTCACAGCGCCGACAGCGCGGCGTACGGCACGAACAGCGCCGGCAGCGTCACCAGCCAGGGCGTCAGCGGCCGTTCCCGGCGCAGCGGCCCGAGCACGTCCGCGAGCAGCACGAGCGCCAGCACGAACAGGCCGCCGCCGACCAGGCCGAACAGTACGAAGCCGCTGCTCTCGATCTGGTCGTAGGTGCAGTGGTCCAGGTCGGGCCGGCGCAGGTCGTCCTCCCCGCAGTGGCCGTGTGCCAGGTACCAGCGGGCGCACAGCAGCGGGACCAGGGCCGGGACGCCCAGCAGCAGGTTCACCAGCAGGGGCAGCGGGTAGCGCCGGATCACCGTCGGGCCTCCCGGCGGGCGCGCAGCTCCGTGGCGTACCCCGTCCCGATCGCGAGCAGCGCCGCCGTCAGGCCGAGACCGGCGGCGGTGGGGTTCATCCACGCGTACGACGGCTCGGCGGAGTAGGTACTGCCGTCGGCGCGGACGCAGTCGAAGGCCAGCGGCAGATAGGACGCCCGGTGGTGGGACAGGCCCGCGACGGTCTCCGGCGGGAAGCCGTCGCGGCAGGCCGGGGCCGGGACGGAGTCGGCACCGTTGCCGAAGCCGTGCTCGGCGGCACCCACCGAGGCCAGCCCCCAGAAGTAGACGGCGGCGGCCCCGGCCGCCGCCAGCCACGCGGCCCGTCGGGCCAGCAGCGGGCGCCAGGGCCCGGGACGGCCCGGCAGGACCGCGGTGAGAACGCCGATCGAGGCGAAGACGATGCCGAGGGCGGCGGCGAGGAAGGCCGGATAGGCCAGCAGCATGATCACGCCCGGTGCCCCCTGCCGGGCCGCGGACGATCGGTGGGACGGGCACGCATCGGCCCAGCTCATCAGTGGCCCCGCCGCGCGGCTGTGGCGGAAGCCACACCTCCGGTCACAGTCCTGTGACAGCCGTCCGGTCATGGGGCGGACGAGCGCAGCCGGACGGCCGCCGGGCGCAGGGCACAATGGAGCAATGGCCACGCCCACCACCGCCCCCGACACCGCGCTGCGGATCGGTCCGCACATCGTCTCGCCGCCCGTCGTCCTCGCCCCCATGGCGGGGATCACGAACGCGCCCTTCCGGACCCTGTGCAGGGAGTTCTCCGGCGGCAAGGGCCTCTACGTCAGCGAGATGATCACCACCCGGGCGCTGGTCGAGCGCAACGAGAAGACCATGCAGCTGGTCCACTTCGACGCGAGCGAGAAGCCGCGCTCGATCCAGCTGTACGGCGTCGACCCCGCGACCGTCGGCAAGGCCGTCCGCATGATCGCGGAGGAGGACCTCGCCGACCACATCGACCTCAACTTCGGCTGTCCCGTGCCGAAGGTGACCCGCAAGGGCGGCGGCTCGGCGCTCCCGTACAAGCGGAACCTGCTGCGGGCCATCCTGCGCGAGGCCGTCAGCGGCGCCGGTGACCTGCCCGTCACCATGAAGATGCGCAAGGGCATCGACGACGACCACCTCACCTACCTCGACGCCGGCCGGATCGCCGTGGAGGAGGGCGTCACCGCCATCGCCCTGCACGGCCGCACCACCGCCCAGCACTACGGCGGCACCGCCGACTGGGACGCCATCGCCCGGCTCAAGGAGCACGTGCCCGAGATCCCCGTCCTCGGCAACGGCGACATCTGGTCCGCCGAGGACGCGCTGCGCATGGTCCGGGAGACCGGCTGCGACGGTGTCGTCGTCGGCCGCGGCTGCCTCGGCCGGCCCTGGCTGTTCGCGGACCTGGTCGCCGCCTTCGAGGGCCGCGCCGACGACCTCGCGCGGCCCTCGCTGCGCCAGGTCGCGGACGTCATGGTCCGGCACGCCACGCTGCTCGGCGAGTGGATCGGCGACGAGGCGCGCGGCGTGATCGACTTCCGCAAGCACGTCGCCTGGTACCTCAAGGGCTTCGCGGTCGGCTCCGAGATGCGCAAGCGGCTCGCGATCACGTCCTCCCTGGAGGCGCTGAGGGCCGGGCTCGACGAACTCGACCTCGACCAGCCGTGGCCCACCGGCGCCGACGGCCCCCGCGGCCGTACGTCCGGCAACAACCGCGTGGTGCTGCCGGACGGCTGGCTGAAGGACCCCTACGACTGCGCGGGCGTCGACGAGGACGCCGAACTGGACACCTCCGGCGGCTGAGCCGGCCGCCGGACACCTCCGGCTGCCGAGTCAGCCCTTCGTCGGGTGCGGTACGGAGCCGTAGGCGGTCAGGAAGCGGTCGCGGAAGGCGCTCATCCTCCACACGGGCGCGTCGCTCCCCGGCCGCAGCCCCGGGCTCCAGCCCCAGCTGTCGACGGCGGCGAGCACCTTCGGGTCCTTGGCGACGATCGCCACCGGCACGTCCCGGCTCGCGCGTTCGCCGCTGACCCGGGCGACCGGCTGGTGGTCGCCTAGGAAGACCAGGACCGTGTCGTCGGTGCCGTAGCGCTCCAGCCACTCGGTCAGGCTCGTCACCGAGTACTGGACCGACTTGCCGTACTCCACCTTCGAGCGGTCCGAGGAGGCGATCACGCCCTCCGGGTCCTTGCCCGCCTTCTCGATGTCCTCGAAGATCCGGCCGTCGCCCAGCTCGTCCCAGCCCACCGAGCGCGGGATCGGCGCCCACGGCTGGTGGCTGGACGTCAGGATGACCTCCGCCATCAGCGGCTTGTCCTGCTCGCGGCCGTGCTCCAGCCGCTGGAACGCCTCCAGCGCGTACTGGTCCGGCATCGTCGACCAGCTGAACTTCGGCCCCTCGTAGCCGAGACGGTCCGCGTCGTAGACCTGGTCGAGGCCGTAGTACTCCGCCTCCGGCCAGGCCTTCTGCACACCGGGCATGATGCCGACCGTGCGCCAGGCGCCCGTCTTCTGGAACGCCTTGGTGAGCGAGAGGTGGTCTCCCGAGGTCACCGTGCGATAGCGCTGCTGGTTGGCGATCCACAGGCCCGACATGAACGTGGAGTGCCCCAGCCAGCTGCTGCCGCCGTACGTCGCCGAGGTGAGCCAGCCGCTGCGGGCCTGGAAGCCCGCCTTCGCCAGGGCATCGGTGCGCGCGTCCAGCGTGCGGTTCACGCCGGGGGCGATCATCGGGTCCTCGATCGCGCTGCGGCCGTAGCTCTCGATGAACGCGAAGATCATGTCCTTGCCGCGCAGGCCGGGCACGAGCTGGGCGGGCGGGGTCGCGCCGAAGACGTCGGCCTTCGCCTCCTTCTCGAACCGCGCCTCGTCCTCCAGCGTCGCCTGCACCCGGCGGTACTGCACCGACACGGCCTGGGCGGCGCGGTCGCTGGCGAACGGCACGTTGCCGATCTGGAGGCCGAGGGAGGCGGTGGTCATCCACACGGTTCCGGCGATCAGGGTGCCGAGGGCCGTGGGGGAACGGTGCCGGTCCAGGGCGCGGGACAGCCGTACGGTGGCGAGGACGAGGACGGTGAACAGGGCCACGACGCCCGCGAGCGCGCCGACCGTCAGGGCCACGATGGCTGTGCGGCCGAGGGTGTCCTGCATGTACGCCTGCGCGTCGTCCAGCAGTTCCCAGTCCAGTACGGGGTTGAAGCCGCGGCCCAGGTACTGGCGGAAGCCGATGTCCAGGACGTTGAGGGCCGTCAGGCAGGCCAGGGCCAGGCCCATCACCACGGCGGCGGCCGTGCGTGCGCCCCTGCGGGGGAGCAGGAGGAGCAGGGCCGCGCCGATGACCGCTTCGCCGGGGAGGCGGACGAAACGGACGGGTTTGATGGCGGGGAGGGCGTTGGGGAGCAGCAGGGCTCCTATGACCAGGGCGGTCGCCAGGGCGGTGACCAGGGCGCTGGCCCTGCGGGGCCTTTTGTTGCCGCTGCCCGCCTCGGCTTCGCCTTCGGCGGGATCGTGTTTCCCGCCCGCACCACCCGTGCGGCTCTCGTCGTCGGGTGCGGGTGGCCCCTGTGGGGCGTCCTCGCCGTCGGCGGGTGGCGGGTTGTCGGTGGGTGTGGGGGAGTTCTGCGGGGGGTTCGCCGTGTCCTCGGGGGTGGATGGCTTCTGTGGGGCGCTCTCCGCTTCGGCGGGTGCCGGTGGGGTGTCCTCGCCGGTGGCCGGCAGTGAGGGGGTCTCCGTGTCGGTGGGCGGTGGGTTCGAGTCCGTGGCCGGCGGGGCGGCGTCGGTCGTGGGCGGCTGGTGGTTCAGGCGTATCGACGCGGGCACCCTCGGGTCCTTCCGTACGGAGACGGCGGGTCCGGCCCGGGGAGCCGGGCCCGCCGTCCTTTCGTACGGGGCGTCCATGGGGGCTGTTCAGGCGCTCGGCAAACTCCGGGCAAACCTTTGCTACGCCCCTCCCACCGCCGTCAGCAGGGCCAGCGGGGTCGCCGCGGCGCGGGACTCGCGGGTACAGGCGTGCGGGTAGGGGACGGGCTGGGCGTGGTCCTCGCGGGAGTAGCCGGCGAGGACCTCCGGGAGACGGTGGCCGGTGGCGCCCGCCGCGTCGACCAGGGCGTGGGCGACCGTGCGGGCCTCGTCGTGCAGACCGTAGCGGGCCAGGCCGAGGGCGATCAGGGCGTTGTCGTGCGGCCAGACCGAGCCGCGGTGGTAGGAGAGCGGGTGGTAGGCCGGCTGCCCCGCGGCCACCGTGCGCACGCCCCAGCCGGAGAAGAAGTCCGGCTCCAGCAGCCGCCGCCCCACCAGCTCCCCGTACTCCTTGTCCAGCAGGCCCGACCACAGCAGATGGCCCGCGTCCGAGGCCAGCGCGTCGATCTGGTGGCCCGCGCCGTCCAGGGCGAGGGCGGGGAACGCCCGGTCGTGCATCCAGAAGTCGCGCTGGAAGCGGTCGCGCAGATCACCGGCGGCCTGTTCGAGCAGGGCCGCGTACGTCTGGTCGTCCCAGACCGTGCGGGCCAGCCACGACGTGCGGCGCAGGGCGTCGTAGGCGTAACCCTGGGCGCCCGCGGCCATGACCGCGCCGGTCGGCCGGCTGCCGTCGGAGCGGCAGATGGCGCCGGGGGAGTCCTTCCAGTTCTGGTTGGCGAGACCGCCCTCGTCGGCGCGGTAGACGAGATAGCCGCGGGAGGTGAGGCCGCCGTGGTCGAGCATCCAGCCGATCGCGGCCCGCGCGTGGGACTCCAGCCGGCGGGCGAGCGCGGTGTCCCCGGTCTGCTCGGTGTACGCGCCGAGCAGCACCAGGAACAGCGGGGTGGCGTCCACCGAGCCGTAGTAGCGGCCGTAGGGCACCTGGCTGAAGTAGGCCAGCTCGCCGTGCCGGACCTCGTGCACGATCTTGCCGGGCTGGGCCGCGGACCCCGCGGCGTTGCGCTCACCGGCCTGGGCGGCGGCCAGCGCGGGCAGGGTCTGGGCGGCCAGCTGGGGGCGGTAGGGAAGCGCGAACAGGGAGGTGAGCAGGGCGTCCCGGCCGAGCAGGGTGAGGAACCAGGGCGCGCCCGCGGCCGGCACCCGCAGGTCCTCGCCGTCCGGGCCGGTGGCCGGGACCTGGAGCGCGGCGAGGTCGGCCAGCCCCCTGGCGCAGGCCGCGGCCAGCTCGGGCCAGCCGGTCGGGAAGGCGACGCCCTCCATGAACGTGCCCTCCAGGGCGAGCAGTTGGCGGCTCACCGCGGCCGGGGAGGCGGGCACCCGCAGGGCCCGCTTCTCACCATGCGGCCGGGCCACCACGCGCAGGGTCAGCTCGGCGGTGCCGTACGCCTCCAGGTCTAAGGTCCACACCATCCGCCGTGCCCCGGTACCGGTCTCCTCCACGGCGTCGGGGGCGGGCTGGGCGCTCACCGTCGTACGGGAGAGCCAGGCGCCGCGCTGGTAGGTGAACTCCACGCCGTGGTCGAGCACCTGGCGGTGGCGGACCGCGCCGGGCTTGGCGTAGGTGCGGTAGTCCGAGCGCAGTTCGAACTGGTCGGTGAAGTCGGCGTCGGCGGTGATCGCCAGGCGCAGGGTGGTCGGCACCGGGCGGTTGCTGGTGACGCGCACGGTCTCGACGAACGAGCTGTCCGCGACGGCCTGTTCACGGAACAGGGTGTACGCCGCGGGCTCCTGCCGGCCGCCGCGCGGGACGAGGACGCAGCGGGCGGTGTCGCCCTCGGCGACGGGCGTGAGCGTCTCCGGCACGGCCCCGTCGACGGTGAGCTGCCAGCGGCTCAGATGCCGGGCGTCGCGCACGAACAGCCCGTCGGGGAGGTTGCCGCCCCGTACGCCGCTGATGTCGCCCCCGTCGCCCACGGCGGCGAACGTCCCCCCGTACAGGAGCAGATGCTGCCGATCGGTCATCCGCGGTCCCCTCCCTTGTCCCTCGTGTCCTTGGCCCTGATGTCGAACGTCGGCGTGTGCAGCAGGTCGAGCGTGAGTGCGGCCGTCCAGCCGAAGCCGGTGGCTCCGCACGCCTCGCCGGTGTACGGGTCGACGTACTCGGCGAAGTCGGTGGCCCCCGCGGTGTCCAGCAGCGACCGGCGCAGCGCGTCGGCCCGGTCGCGCTCGCCGTGCAGGCGCAGTCCGCGCTCCAGCAGCCAGTTGGTGTTGAACCAGGCAGGGCCGCGCCAGTACCGGTGCGGGTCGAAGGCCTCGCCGAGCAGGTCGTAGCTGGGGGCGAGACGGGTGGTGGCGCCGAGCCCGAAGTGCGGCCCGGTCAGGGTGCGCACCAGCGTGGCGGCGGTGTCGCGCGGCAGGGCCGGCAGCAGCAGCGGGATCAGCCCGGACACCCCGCGTTCGGGCACCAGGCCGCCGCCGCGCAGGTCACGGCAGAGGAACATGCCCGCCGCCGGGTCCCACAGCCGCTCGATCAGCGCGGCGGTGAGCCGCTCGGCCCGGGCGTGCCGCGCGGTGCCGGTCGCGCCCAGTTCGTGGGCGATCCGGGCGAGGGCGTGCTCGGAGGCGATGAGCAGGGCGTTGAAGGAGGGGTCCTCGACGGCGAAGTCGGAGACGACGTCGGCGTACCCCTCGTCGCGGTAGTCCGCCGCCAGCCGCACGTACCGCCCGTAGTCGAGGTCGGTGGGCCGGTCCTCGGCGGCGCCGTGGTCGAGGTCGGCGCGGCGGAAGGAGCGGGCGGGGGCCGGGGCGACCCGGGCCAGCGGGGCGTCCCAGCTGGGGGCGTTGTCCATGCCCTGTTCCCAGGGGTGCACCACGGAGGCGAGCCCGCCGCCGCCGAGGTCGCGGTGGTGCAGCAGATAGCGGTGCCAGGCGGCGAGCCGCGGATAGACACGGGCCAGGAAGCCGCGCCCGCGCGACAGCTCGGGGTCGGCGCAGTGCACCAGCCAGGCGGCCAGCGCGTGCACCGGCGGCTGCACGATGCCCGAGGTCTCCACCGCCCGCGGGGCGCCCGCCGCCTGCCCGGCGGTGGAGGAGCGCCAGAAGTCGGGGCTCGGGAAGTACGCGTCGAGCGGCACGGCCGGGTTGAACACGATGTGCGGGACACGCCCGTCGGCCCACTGCGCGGCGAGCAGTGTTTCCAGCTCGCTCTGGGCCCGTAACGGGGAGATGTGACGCAGCCCGATCGCGATGAACGCCGAGTCCCAGGACCACTGGTGGGGGTACAGGCCCCGGGAGGGCACGGTCGAGCTCCCGGTCCAGTTCTCCTCCAGCACCCGGGCGGCCCGGTCGTGCAGGACACCGGCGCGGGGCGGACGATCGTATGCAACGGCGGACTCGGGTGGCCGGGCGACGAGCTGGGCAGTGCGATCCACTCGGGGCTCCCGCAAGAATGGCAGCGAGGACATGGGTAGCCGGGTCAGCATTGGCTACCGTGGGGTTACGCCTATTTAACACGCAAAACTCAATATGTAATGCAGGATTGAGAAACACAAGGGGGTGTGCATGACTGCCAGAAGTCAGGCCGGCGCGGGCGAGCTGCTGGAGCTGGTGCGCAGCGGCCGTGCCACCACGCGCGGAGCGCTCCAGCAGGCGACCGGGCTGTCCCGGGCGACCGTGGGGCAGCGCCTGGACCGGCTGTTCCGCGCGGGCTGGCTGCGCGAGGGCGCGGGCGGCCCGGTGGGCTCCCCGCTCGGCGGACGCCCCTCCATCACGCTGGAGTTCGACGGCGGGCACGCGCTCGTGCTGGCCGCGGACCTCGACACCCGGCACGCGCGCGTGGCGCTGCTGTCGCTGACCGGCGAGATCCACGCCGAGCACGGCGGCACGCTGGTGATCGAGGACGGCCCGGACGCGGTGCTCGGCGAACTCGGCCGCTGGTTCGCCGAGTTGCTGGAGAAGGCGGGCCACCGTCCCGAGGAAGTGTGCGGGATAGGCCTCGCGGTGCCGGGCCCGGTGGACTCCGAGACCGGCCGGGTGGTCCAGCCGCCGATCATGCCCGGCTGGGACGGCTACGACATAAGGGGCCGGCTGGCCAGGGCGTTCTCCGAGCACACGGGCGGCGCCGAGGTGCCGGTCATGGTCGACAACGACGCCAACCTCATGGCGTACGGCGAGCAGCGCACGGGGCATCCCGGCTGCTCGGCCTTCGTGCTGGTGAAGGTCTCCACCGGTATCGGCGCGGGGGTCGTGGTGGGCGGCTCGCTCTACCGGGGCATAGACGGCGGCGCCGGGGATCTCGGCCACATCCGGGTGCCGGAGGGCGCCCAGGCGCTGTGCCGGTGCGGTTCGTACGGGTGTCTGGCCGCGGTCGCCAGTGGTGGCGCGGTGGCCCGGCGGCTGGCCGAGGCCGGGGTGCCGGCGGCCTCGGGGTCGGATGTGCGCGCCCTGCTGGCGGCCGGGCACCCGGAGGCCGTGGGCCTCGCGCGGGAGGCCGGGCGGATGGTCGGGGAGGTGCTCGCGACCGTGGTGACCCTGCTCAACCCGGGGGTGCTGATGATCGCCGGGGACCTGGCGGGGACGCCGTTCCTGACCGGGGTGCGCGAGCTGCTGTACCAGCGGGCGCTGCCGCGTTCCACGGCCCACCTGGACATCGTCACCTCCCGGCTGGGGGAGCGGGCGGGGCTCGTGGGGGCCGGGGCGCTGGTGGTGGAGCACCTGTACGCGCCCGACCGCGCCGAGGAGCGGCTGCGCGCGCTCGGGGTGTGAGGCACGCTGGTGACAAGCGTGTTTCCGGTCCGGACGGCGGTCCGCATGGTGGTCTCCGGACGCCCGGGACAGCGTGATTCTCGCCACCCTTGATAAGGGTTGCGCTCAGATGAGCAGTTCCGGCGCGACTGCACTTCCTCAAGGGGTGGCACTCAGTGCCACCCCTTGATCGTTCATCGATCGAAATCAGGCGTGCCGAGGGCCGCTCATCTGAGCGTGATGGTCGGTCTACGGGTGTTGATGCATTCAAGAAGTGAACACATTCCAGCTGGATCGCTTACCAACCTTTGACTTTCGATCCCGTGGCGGACGGCTGGTTACAGGCGCATGACGCACAAGTAGACGTACCCAGGTGCCTTCGATCTGGGTATGTTCCTCGCCGTCAGGGCAGCCACCGCGTCCTCGAGGAGTTGGGACCCGTGTCGGAAATTCAAAAGTTCGTTTACGACTTCACCGAGGGCAACAAGGACCTCAAGGACCTTCTCGGCGGCAAGGGTGCGAACCTCGCCGAGATGACCAATCTGGGTCTTCCCGTCCCTCCGGGCTTCACCATCACCACCGAGGCCTGCAAGGTCTACCTGGAGAGCGGCGCCGAGCCTTTGGCACTGCGTGACGAGGTGAGTGCGCACCTCGACGCGCTGGAGCAGCGGATGGGCAAGAAGCTCGGCCAGCCCGACAACCCCCTCCTCGTATCCGTCCGCTCGGGCGCCAAGTTCTCCATGCCCGGCATGATGGACACCGTCCTGAACATCGGCCTCTCGGACAAGTCCGTACAGGGCCTGGCCAAGCAGGCGGGCGACGAGCGGTTCGCCTGGGACTCCTACCGCCGCCTCATCCAGATGTTCGGCAAGACCGTCCTCGGCGTCGACGGCGAGCTGTTCGAGGAAGCCCTCGACAAGGCCAAGGAGACCAAGAAGGTCACGGTCGACACCGACCTGGAGGCCGCCGACCTCAAGAAACTGGTCACCCTCTTCAAGAAGATCGTGAAGAAGGAGACCGGCCGGGACTTCCCGCAGGACCCGCGCGAGCAGATGGACCTCGCCATCAAGGCCGTCTTCGAGTCCTGGAACGGCGACCGCGCCAAGCTCTACCGCCGCCAGGAGCGCATCCCGGGCGACCTGGGCACCGCCGTCAACGTCTGCTCCATGGTCTTCGGCAACCTCGGCCCCGACTCCGGCACCGGCGTCGCCTTCACCCGCGACCCCGCCTCCGGCCACCAGGGCGTCTACGGCGACTACCTCCAGAACGCCCAGGGCGAGGACGTCGTCGCCGGCATCCGCAACACGGTGCCGCTCGCGGAGCTGGAGTCGATCGACAAGAAGTCGTACGACCAGCTCATGCAGATCATGGAGACCCTTGAGAACCACTACAAGGACCTCTGCGACATCGAGTTCACCATCGAGCGCGGCCAGCTCTGGATGCTTCAGACCCGGGTCGGCAAGCGCACCGCCGGTGCCGCCTTCCGCATCGCCACGCAGCTCGTCGACCAGGGCCTGATCGACGAGGCCGAGGCGCTCCAGCGCGTCACCGGCGCCCAGCTCGCGCAACTGATGTTCCCGCGCTTCGACGACAGCGCCAAGGTCGAGCAGGTCGGCCGGGGCATCGCGGCCTCCCCGGGCGCCGCGGTCGGCAAGGCCGTCTTCGACTCCTACACCGCGGTCAAGTGGTCCCGCTCCGGCGAGAAGGTCATCCTGATCCGCCGCGAGACCAACCCCGACGACCTCGACGGCATGATCGCGGCCGAGGGCATCCTGACCTCCCGCGGCGGCAAGACCTCCCACGCGGCCGTCGTCGCGCGCGGCATGGGCAAGACCTGTGTCTGCGGCGCCGAGGAGCTGGAGGTCGACACCAAGCGCCGCCGGATGACCGTGCCCGGCGGGCACGTCGTCGAGGAAGGCGACCTGATCTCCATCGACGGCTCCTCCGGCAAGGTCTACCTGGGCGAGGTCCCGGTCGTCCCGTCCCCGGTCGTGGAGTACTTCGAGGGCCGCATGCACGCGGGCGCCAGCGACGCCGGCGAGCTGGTCCAGGCCGTGCACCGGATCATGGCCTTCGCCGACCGCAAGCGCAGCCTGCGCGTCCGCGCCAACGCCGACAACGCAGAGGACGCGATGCGCGCCCGCCGCTTCGGCGCCCAGGGCATCGGCCTGTGCCGCACCGAGCACATGTTCCTCGGCGACCGGCGCGAGCTGGTCGAGCGGCTGATCCTCGCCGACACCGACGCCGAGCGCGAGGAGTCCCTCAAGGCGCTGCTGCCGCTGCAGAAGAAGGACTTCGTCGAGCTGTTCTCGGCGATGGACGGCCTGCCCGTGACGGTCCGTCTCCTGGACCCGCCGCTGCACGAGTTCCTGCCCGACATCACCGAGCTGTCGGTACGCGTCGCCCTCGCCGAGTCCCGCAAGGACGCCAACGAGAACGACCTGCGCCTGCTCCAGGCGGTCCACCGCCTGCACGAGCAGAACCCGATGCTGGGCCTGCGCGGCGTCCGCCTCGGCCTGGTCATCCCCGGCCTGTTCACCATGCAGGTCCGCGCCATCGCCGAGGCCGCCGCCGAGCGCAAGAACGCCAAGGGCGACCCGCGCGCCGAGATCATGATCCCGCTCGTCGGCACCGTCCAGGAGCTGGAGATCGTCCGCGAGGAGGCCGACCAGGTCATCGCCGAGGTCGAGGCCGCCACCGGTACCGAGCTCAAGCTCGCCATCGGCACCATGATCGAGCTGCCGCGCGCCGCGCTCACCGCCGGCCAGATCGCCGAGGCCGCCGAGTTCTTCTCCTTCGGCACCAACGACCTGACCCAGACCGTGTGGGGCTTCTCCCGCGACGACGTGGAGGCCTCGTTCTTCACGGCGTACCTGGAGAAGGGCATCTTCGGCGTCAGCCCGTTCGAGACGATCGACAAGGACGGCGTGGGCTCGCTGGTGAAGTCCGCGGTCCAGGCCGGCCGCGCGACGCGCCCCGACCTGAAGCTGGGCGTGTGCGGCGAGCACGGCGGCGACCCGGAGTCGGTCCACTTCTTCCACGAGGTGGGTCTGGACTACGTCTCCTGCTCCCCGTTCCGCATCCCGGTGGCCCGCCTCGAAGCAGGCCGCGCCGCCTCCCAGTCCGAGGGCAGCGACCACCGCTGACCTCACCGAACCCGGAGCCGCCGTCGGTCCCCGACCCTCAGTACCGATCGGCGGCGGCCCCGGCCCACGAAAAGGGCGGCACCCGTGCGGGGGTGCCGCCCCTTCGTGCGCTCCGGTGCCTGCGGCCTGAGGCGCGGTGGTCCGGCCGGTGGAATGTCGCCCGCCGGTTCTACTCCCCCGCCGCCGTCCTCGACATCCGCCGCAGGCAGGCCCACCTGACGAGTCCCCCGACGCCGAGGGACACGACGATGGCGCCCGCGTCGATGACATGCGGCAGGCCGGGGAAGAAGGCGAAGAAGCCGAGTGCCACGACAAGGCCGGTCAGGAACGCGGCGATTCCTGCCCTGCGCCGACGTGTCTGCTCCGCCCGGTCCAGCTCGGATTCATGATGCTGCTCGACCATGGGCGGACTCACTTCGTGATGTTGTGGCACTGGCTCACGCGCCGCACACCACCGACGTAGAGGCGTGCACAGGCCTTGCCGTAGCGAGGCAGCGTCTGAGGGCTGTTGTTCCGCATGGGATCGATCTTGCACTCGCTGTGCGTGCTGCCGCGCGAGGTGCGGTAGGTCCGGTTGTTGGTGTCGGCGTAGGTGAAGTCGATCCGCCAGTTGCAGAAGCCGCTGCTGAGCGCACCGACGAAGCCGCAGTCCACGCCGGCGTTCTGATAGGTGATCTTCCGGCCGCTTCCGCGGATGCCGTGGGTGAACATGCAGCCGGTCGGGACTTTCATCGTCACGCCGCCCACGCTGTAGGAGAAGGACTGGACGGGCGCCGAGCCGACGGCCGTGGCATGTGCGCTCGCCGCGGTGCTCAGGACGAGCGCTCCGACGGCGGCAAGGGCGGTAGTGAGGCGTGTGACGTAGCGCAAGACCACTGGGTCCCCTTCTTCGGTTCCTGAAAGGCACCCGGCCCAACGGCACGGGATCAAGGCCGTTGCTGTCCGTCGAGCGGTCCCACCGACATGACTGATCCCACTGCGGCCCGGTTGACCAGCGGAAACGTTCCACGCGCACATGGCACCCCCCGGCGCGCGCCCGCGTGCAACTGGCGCGCCCGGCGCCTCGAGGTGAGGGCGCCGGGCGCGGGGTGAGCGGATGGGCGGGCCGGAGGCCTTCGTGCTTACGACCGGAACGGACCCGTCACCTCGTAGGTGATGCCGCCCGAGGAGGAGCCCGTGGTGCCTCGTTGGCTGGAGAAGTAGAGGCGGCTGCCGTCGGGGGAGAAGGCCGGGCCGGTGATCTCGGAGGAGGACTGGCCGTCGATCCGCAGGAAGACGGAGATCACGTCGTCCGGGGTGATCAGGCAGATCTCCATGTTGCCGCCGTCCTCGGCGACGTAGAGGTCGCCGGAGGCGGAGCCGGTGATGTTGTCGACGCCGGTGAGCGGGGCGGTGCCGTTCACCAGGGAGTCGTCGTAGGCGAGTTCGTAGGTGTTGTTCGTCAGGTTGACCTGCCAGACCCGGTTGTCGCCCTTGGTGGTGAACCAGACGGTGTCGTCGGCGTAGTGGCAGCCCTCGCCGCCGTTGAAGGACTTCGACCCGGAGACCTGGGTGCGGGTCGAGGTCGGGGAGCCGTCGGGGTCGGGCACGTTCGCCCAGGTGAAGGAACCGGAGGTGGCGCTGCCCGCGACCATGACCTGGAGGGTGCCGGAGGAGAGGTTGCCCCAGGTGTTCGGGACGAACCGGTAGAAGCGGCCGTTGCTCTCGTCCTCGGTCAGGTAGATGACCTGGCGCACCGGGTCGGCCGCGGCCGCCTCGTGCTTGAAGCGGCCCATCGCCGGGCGCTGCACCGCCGCGTTCACGCCCCAGGGGTCCGTCTCGTAGACGTAGCCGAGGGACACCTCCTCGCAGGACAGCCAGGTGTTCCACGGGGTCTTGCCGCCCGCGCAGTTCTGCCGGGTGTTGGACAAAATGCGGTAGGCGCCCGTGATCTGGCCGCTGGAGGAGAACTTCACGGCGCTCGCGCCGCCGGAGGGGTTGATCTCCGAGTTGGAGACGTAGATCCACCCGGTGCCGTCGGTGTAACAGGCGCCGCCGTCGGGGGCGTTGTGCCAGGTGTACGAAGTACCGGAGACCGTCTGGCCGGATCGTGCGACGACCCGGCTGGTGAAGCCGCCGGGCAGCCGGATGCCGTTGGCGTCCGGGGAACCGAGGGCGCCGTAGGGGCCGGTGCCGGGCTGGGCCGGGGGGGGGGGGGGGGGGGGGGGGGGGCAAGGGGGGGGGGGGGGGGGGGGCGGGGCGAAAGAGGGGGGGGGGGGGGGGGGGGGGGAGGTGGTGGTTCCGGAGGGGGGACCAAGAGAGGGG